>VGYV01000008.1 GCA_016872855.1 Planctomycetota bacterium | reverse complement strand
GGGCAGCAGCTCGCACGGGTATGAGCCGAGGCGCATCGTGCCGCCCAGGCCGGACACGTGCTTCTGGCGCTCCATGAGGTCAATCACGGGGTGCTTGGTCTTGGGGTCGAACTCGGTGGAGTTTGCGCCGGCGTAGTTGCAGACGTCGCGGGCGAATTCGATGACGGCGCACTGCATGCCCAGGCAGATGCCGAAGTAGGGGACCCTGGCCTCGCGGGCGTAGCGGATGGCGGCGACCTTGCCCTCGATGCCGCGATAGCCGAAGCCGCCAGGCACGAGGACGCCGGCCACGCCGCCGAGCGCGGCCTCGGCGCCCTTCTGCTCGACGTCCTCGGACTCAACCATGCGGATGGTCACCCGGGCGTCGTTGGCGATGCCACCGTGGGTGAGGGCCTCGTAGATGCTCTTGTAGGCGTCCTTGAGCTGGATGTATTTGCCGACGACGGCGATCTCGACGGCCTTGGAGGGCTTGCGGAGCGTCTCGATCATCTTCGCCCAGTCGTCGAGCCGGGCGGGGCCGCAGCTCAGGCCGAGCTTGCGGATGATCAGCTCGTCGAGGCCCTGGCGGGCGAAGACGAGGGGAAGCTCGTAGACCAGGTAGCTGGCCTCGAGGTCCAGTTCCTCGTAGACGGCCTCCCTCTCGACGTTGCAGAAGAGGGCGATCTTGGAGCGCACGTCGTCGCCGAGGGGGCGTTCGCTGCGGCAGATGAGGATGTCGGGCTGGATGCCGATCTCGCGGAGCTTGTTCACCGAGTGCTGGGTCGGCTTCGTCTTGATCTCGCCCGCCGCGCGCAGGTAGGGGATGAGGGTGAGGTGGACGTAGAGGACGTTCTCCCGCCCCACGTCGAGGCGGAATTGGCGAATGGCTTCAAGGAAGGGCAACCCCTCGATGTCGCCCACCGTGCCGCCGATCTCGGTGATCACCACGTCCACGTCGTCCGCCGCAATCTGGCGGACCGCGGCCTTGATCTCGTCGGTGACGTGTGGGACGACCTGGACGGTCTTGCCCAGGTAGTCGCCGCGGCGTTCCTTGTCAATGATGCTCTTGTAGATCGAGCCGGTGGTGAAGTTCGACAGGCGGCAGATGCGGGAGTTGGTGAAGCGCTCGTAGTGGCCCAGGTCGAGGTCGGTCTCGGCGCCGTCGGGCGTCACGTAGACCTCGCCGTGCTGGTAGGGGCTCATCGTCCCGGGGTCAACGTTGATGTAGGGGTCGAACTTCTGGATGGCGATGCGCAGCCCGCGGCGTTCGAGGACGAGGCCGAGGGCAGCCGAGGTGAGCCCCTTGCCGAGGCTGGACACGACGCCGCCTGTTACAAAGATGTGTTTGGCCATTATCACGGACTCCCTGAATGAAGGGCTTCTCTTCTCTCTTGCTCTGCTGCGCTACAGGGGAATCCGTAATGCGTAATCCGTAATCCGTAACCAGAAAGAAAGTGCCGAGTTCGCTCTTCTCTGGTTACGGATTACGAATTACGGATTACGCATCTTCCCTTCTCGTCCCATGCCAGCTTTGCAGCGGCCGGACGCCGAACTGGCCTGCCCGGAGGGCCTCGATGGCGCTGGCCGCGGCGGCGGCGCCGGGCACGGTGGTGATGAGCGGCACGCCGCGGAGGACCGCGGTGGTGCGAATCGACACCTCGTCGAGGCGCGGCGACTTGCCGCTCGGGGTGTTGATGATCAGGTGAACCGCGCGGTTCTTCATCCAGTCCACCACGTTGGGCCGCCCCTCGCTCACCTTGAGGATGTGCTGGGCGGGGATGCCGACGCCCTGGAGGGCGCGGCAGGTGCCGCCGGTGGCGAGAATCTGGAAGCCCATCCTGTGGAAGCGGCTGGCGATGGCCACGATGACCGGCTTGTCGCTGTCCCGCACGCTGAAGAAGACGGTGCCCTGGAGCGGCAGGTCGGTGCCTGCGGCGCTCTGAGCCTTGGCGAACGCGACGCCAAAACTGTCGGCGATGCCCATCACTTCGCCGGTGGACTTCATCTCGGGGCCGAGCACGGCGTCCACCCCGGGGAAGCGGTTGAAGGGGTAGACGGGGGCCTTGACGGCGATGCCGAATCGGGGCGGTTCGCCCGTCACGCCAAGCTCCGCGAGCGTCTTTCCCAGCATCACCTTCGTGGCCACCTTGGCCAGCGGCACGTTTGTGGCCTTGCTCACGAAGGGCACGGTGCGCGAGGCACGGGGGTTGACCTCCAGGACGAAGACCCTGCCGTCCTGGACGGCGAACTGGATGTTGATGAGGCCGCGGACCTGGAACTCAAGGGCGAGGGCGACCGCTTCGCGGCGCACCTCGTCCAGGATGTGCCAGGGGAGCGTGTGGGGCGGGAGCACGCAGCAACTGTCGCCGGAGTGGACGCCGGCCTCCTCGATGTGCTCCATCACGCCGCCGATGTACACGTCGCGTCCGTCCGACACCGCATCAACGTCCAGCTCAATGGCGCTGTCCAGGAACTTGTCCACCAGCACGGGATGTTCGGGGGCGACGTCAATGGCCCGCGCGACGAAGCGGTCGAGTTCGCCCGCGTTCTGGACGATCTCCATCGCCCTGCCGCCGAGGACGTAGGAGGGGCGGACGAGGACGGGGTAGCCGAGTTCGGCAGCGGCGGCGCGGGCCTCCTCGACGGTTCGCACCGAGCGGTTGGGCGCCTGGCGCAGGCCGAGGCGGTCGAGAGCGGCGGCGAACCGCTCGCGGTCCTCCGCGCGGTCTATCTGGTCGGGCGTGGTGCCCAGGATGGGCACGCCGGCGCGCTCGAGCGGCACAGCGAGGCCCAGGGGCGTTTGCCCGCCGAGTTGCACCACAACGCCGAGCGGCTTCTCCGCCTCGACCACGTTCAGCACGTTCTCCAGCGTCACAGGCTCGAAGTACAGCTTGTCCGCCGTGTCGTAGTCCGTCGAGACCGTTTCGGGATTGGAGTTGACCATGATGGCTTCGTAGCCGAGTTCCTGCGCCGCGAAGACGGCGTGGACGCAGCAATAGTCGAACTCGATGCCCTGTCCGATGCGGTTTGGGCCGCTGCCGATGATGACGACCTTTGGGCGGCTGGTGGGGCGGCTCTCGTCCTCCGCCTCGTAGGTCGAGTAGAAGTAGGGCGTGGCCGCGGCGAACTCGGCGGCGCAGGTGTCAATCAGCTTCATCGTCGGGCGGATGCCGGCCGCCAGGCGCAGGCGGCGCACATCCAGTTCCTTCAGCCCGACCAGCTCGCCGATACTGTGGTCCGACAATCCCACTTCCTTCGCGCGACGCAGCAAGGCAGGGTCAGGATGCGTGACGCGTGACGCGTGACAGGCGGCTTCGATGGCGACGAGCTGGCGGATTTGCTCGACGAACCAGGGGTCAATCGTCGAGAGGCGGGCGACCTCCTCGACGCCCCAGCCGCCTCGGAGCGCGGCGAAGACATAGGCCAGGCGGTCGGCCGTGGGGGTGCGGAGGTTGCGGTGGACGGCCTCGGGGTCGTCGGTGCGGACGGCGGCGAAGCGGGCCTCGAGGCCGCGGATGGCCTTCATCAGGGCCTCTTTGAACGTGCGGCCTATGGCCATCGTCTCGCCGACCGATTTCATCGAGGTCGTGAGCGTCGGGTCGGCGGCGGGGAACTTCTCGAAGGCGAACCGCGGCACCTTGACGACCACGTAGTCAATCGTCGGCTCGAACGAGGCGGGCGTCTCCCGCGTGATGTCGTTCGGCAATTCGTCCAGGGTGTAGCCGACGGCCAGCTTGGTGGCGATCTTGGCGATGGGGAAGCCCGTGGCCTTGCTGGCGAGGGCGGAGGAACGGGAGACGCGGGGGTTCATCTCGATGACCACCATCCGCCCGTCGTCGGGCTTGACGGCGAACTGGATGTTGGAGCCGCCTGTGGCGACGCCGATTTCGCGGATGATGGCGATGGCGGCGTCGCGCATCGCCTGATACTCGCGGTCGGTGAGGGTCTGGGCGGGGGCGACGGTGATCGAGTCGCCCGTGTGAACGCCCATCGGGTCGAAGTTCTCAATCGAGCAGATGATGACCACGGTGTCGCGGTGGTCGCGCATCACCTCCAGCTCGAACTCCTTCCAGCCGATGAGCGATTGCTCGATGAGCACCTCGCCGATGAGGCTCAGGGCGAGGCCGCGGCCGGCGATCTCGGCCAGCTCCTCGGGGTGGTAGGCCACGCCGCCGCCAGCGCCGCCCAGGGTGTAGCCTGGGCGGATGATGACTGGGTAGCCAATCTCTTGGGCAATGGCCTGGGCCTCGGGCAGGCTGCGCGCGATGCCGCTGCGGGCGCATTCCAGCCCGATGGCTTGCATCGCCTTGCGGAACTCCTGCCGCGACTCGGCCTTGCGGATGGCAGCGGGGCTAGCGCCGATGACCTCGACGCCGTACTTCTCGGGCACGCCGCGCTCGGCAAGCACCGAGGCCACGTTCAGCGCTGTCTGCCCGCCCAGCGTGGGGATGAGCGCGTCGGGGCGCTCCTGCGCGATGATCTGCTCCACCACGTCGGGCGTGATCGGCTCCACGTACGTCGCGTCGGCCATCTCGGGGTCGGTCATGATCGTGGCGGGATTGGAGTTCACCAGGACCACGCGATAGCCCTCCTCGCGGAGGGCTTTGCAGGCCTGGGAGCCCGAGTAATCGAACTCGCACGCCTGGCCGATGACGATCGGCCCGGCGCCGATGATGAGTATCCTCTTCAGATCCGTCCTTTTCGGCACCTGGCTTGTTCCTATCGTAGCCACGAGCCGCGAGCCACGAGCCGCGAGCCTGCCGACATCCAGCCCATCTGTTCTTCCTCCTAGGCTCGTGGCTCGAAGCTCGGCGCTCGCGGCTTCATGACCTCACGTGGACGCCGCGGTCCCGCAGGTAGTCCTTGACCGCCGCGATAGTATAGTGACCGTAATGGAAAATGGAAGCGGCAAGCGCCGCGTCGGCCCGGCCCTCGGTGAGGACGCGCAACATGTCCTCCGGGCCGCCGGCGCCGCCCGAGGCGATGACGGGGATGCTCACGGCCTCGCTCACCGCCGCGGTCAGCTCGATGTCGTAGCCCGCCGTGTGGCCGTCGGCGTCAATCGAGGTGAGCAGAATCTCGCCCGCGCCCAGCTCCTCGGCCTCGCGCACCCAGGCCAGAGCGTCCAGGCCCGTGGGGGTGTGGCCGGCGTCCACGAACACCTCCCAGCCCTGCCCCACGCGCTTGGCGTCCACGGCCACGACGATGCACTGCGCGCCGAATGCCTCGGCCCCCTCGCGGATGAGGCGCTTGTGGCGGACGGCGGCGGTGTTGATCGAAACCTTGTCGGCGCCTGCCTTGAGCAGGGCGCGGATGTCGTCCAGGCCGCGGATGCCGCCGCCCACGGTGAAGGGGATGAAGACCTGTTCGGCCACGTGGCTGACCAGCTCGCGGATGGTCTTGCGGGCCTCCAGCGTCGCCGTGATGTCGAGGAAGACCAGCTCATCGGCCCCCGCGTCGCTGTAGGCCCGGCCGCACTCGACCGGGTCGCCCGCGTCGCGCAGGCTCACGAACGACCGGCCCTTCACCACGCGGCCGTTCTTCACGTCGAGGCAGGGGATGATGCGCTTGGCGACCATGCCCTAGTGGTCTTCTCCTCGGTCTCGGCGAGGATGGCTGGATGAATGGAGGAATGGATGGGTGAGAGAAGAGCGGAACTCGGTCTCTCTTTCATTCATCCATTCATCCACCCAACCATTCATCCTCTCAACGGCGTCTGCACAACCCACAGAAATTCTCGAGCATCCTCAGCCCCACCGGCCCCGACTTCTCGGGGTGGAACTGCGTGGCGAAGACGTTGCCCTTCTGGACCGCCGAGGCGAAGCGAACGCCGTACTCGGTCGAGCCGATGGCGACGGCGGCATCGTCCGGCTCCGCGTAGTACGAGTGGGCGAAGTAGAAGAAGCTGCGGTCGGGCACCCCCTCGAAGAGGGGCGATGGCCGCTCCTGCCTCACCTGGTTCCAGCCCATGTGGGGCACCTTGAGGGCCTTCAGCGGCTCGTCCGCGCCTGGCGGCCCCCCAAGACTGCCTGAAGGCAGGACTCCGAACGCAGACGCGCTCGAGTTTGGAGTCCTGCCTTCAGGCAGTCTTCGGCCGGCTCCTGGCTCGAAGCGCACGACCTTGCCTGGGATGATGTTCAGTCCCTCGTGGTGCCCGTGCTCGGAGCTTTCGGCGAAGAGGAGCTGGAGGCCCAGGCAGATGCCGAGGAATGGCCTGCCCGAGTGGGCGACCTGGCGCAATGGCTCGACGAGGCCCAACTTGCCCAGGTTCTCCATCGCGCGCTGGAAGGCCCCGACGCCGGGGAAGATCACACCGTCGGCCCCCAGAATGGCGGCGGCATCCGACGTGACCGTCCCATCGACGCCGAGACGATCACAGGCGCTTTTCACGCTCTTCAGATTGCCGAGGCCGTAGTCAACGATTGCAATCATCGCGGCCATCCACAATTCCGGGTCGCGTGCCTCGTGCCGCGTCCCGCGTGCCAAGGCAAGAGAAGGCCAGGCTTTGCTCCTCTCTTGGCACGCGGGACGCGGGACGCGGCACGACGGCTCACTCCCATTCAATCGTGCTCGGCGGCTTCGAGCTGATGTCGTAGAGCACGCGGTTCACGCCGTCCACCTCGTTGATGATGCGGGCCGAGAGGCGCGCCATCAGGTCGTAGGGCAGCCGCACCCAATCGGCCGTCATCCCGTCGCGGCTGGAGACCACGCGGACCGCGACGGCGAATTCGTAGGTCCGCGCGTCGCCCATCACGCCGACGCTCTTGACGGGGAGGAGGACGGCGAACGACTGCCAGATGGTGCCGTAGTGCTCCCACTTCCGCATCTCCTCCTGCACGATGAGATCGGCTTCGCGCAGGATGCTCAGCCCCGAGCGAGTGACCTCCCCCACGACGCGCACGGCCAACCCTGGGCCGGGAAAGGGCTGACGGTGCAGGATGCCGTGAGGGAGGCCAAGCTCCCTGCCCAGCTCGCGCACCTCGTCCTTGAACAGCTCGCGCAACGGCTCGATGAGCTGGAACTGGCTCCAGGCGGGCATGCCGCCGACGTTGTGGTGGCTCTTGATGCGGGCGGACGGCCCGCCGAAGGCCGACTTGCTTTCGATGAGGTCGGGGAACAGCGTGCCCTGGGCCAGGAAGCGCGCGCCGCCAAGCCGCTCGGCCTCCTCGGTGAAGACGCGGACGAATTCGTCGCCGATGGCCAGCCGCTTCTCCTCGGGGTCGCTCAGCCCGGCCAGGCGGCCAAGGAAGCGCTCGGCGGCGTCCACCGCATCCAGGTTCAGCCTGATGTCGTCGCGGGCCATGCGCACGACCTCTTCGGCCTCGCCGGCGCGCAGCACCCCGTTGTCCACGAAGATGCAGGTCAGTTGGTCGCCAATGGCGCGGTGGATGAGCGTGGCCACGACTGTGGAGTCCACGCCGCCGCTGAGGCCGCAGACGACGCGGTCGGCGCCGACCCGCTGCTTGATGTCGGCCACGGCCTCCGCGACGAACGAGGCCATGGTCCAATCGCCCTTGCAGCCGCAGATGTCGAAGAGGAAGTTGTGGAGCATGCGGCTGCCCTGGGGCGTGTGGCTCACCTCGGGGTGGAACTGCACGGCGTAGATGCGGCGGGCCGGGTCGGCGAAGGCGGCGACCTCGACCGTGGGGGTGCGAGCCGTGACGGCCGCGCCGGGCGGCAGCTCGACCACGCGGTCGCCGTGGCTCATCCACACCTTCTCGGTGGCCTCGCAACCGGCGAACAGGCTGGCAGCCGCGACCGGCACGCTCGCCTCTTGCTTAGCTCTGCTCTCTGCCGTCTGCCGTCTGCCGTCTGCCGTCTGCCGTCTGTCGTCTGCGATGATCTCGATGGTGGCGGGGCCGTATTCGCCGGCGTGGCCGCCCTCGACGCGGCCGCCGGCCATCTGGGCCAGGAGCTGCATGCCGTAGCAGATGCCCAGCACCGGCACGCCCAGGTCGAGCACGGCGGGGTCACACGTGGGCGCGCCCGCGGCCCAGACGCTCGACGGCCCGCCCGACAGGATAATTCCCCTCGGTTGCAGGGCGCGGATGCGCTCGAAGGGCACGTTGCACGGCTCGAGGCGGCAGTAGACGTGGTGCTCGCGCACCCGCCGCGCGATGAGCTGGCTGTATTGCGAGCCGAAATCGAGGATAAGGATCGTGTCGTGGGTCATAGCGGATTTCCGATTTCCGATTTCCGATTGCCGATTTCAGACGTCCCATCGCCCCCACCGAGCTTGTCTCGGTGGGGCGGGGGATTGGAAGCTACCGCGTGGCCCTACCCTCCCCCTGCCCCCTCCCTGAAAGGGAGGGGGGCGGGGGGTGGGTGCGTGGCTCTAGCTGTCAATCCCTGCTCCCACCGACACAAGATCGGTGGGGAGCCAAAACTCATGGGCGCATCGCCCAAACCCAGTTCAGGGGATCAACCCCGTTCGGAGTCCCGCCTTTAGGCGGATTGGGGCGAGAGAAGACCGCCTGAAGGCGGGACTCCCAACGAGTTGACCATTTGGGCGACACGCCCTCATCTCCTGTCCATCATGCCGACGAATCGCTCAAACAAATGGCTCGCGTCGTGCGGGCCGGGGGAGGCCTCGGGGTGGTACTGGACTGCGAAGAGGGGGAGCTTGCGGTGGCGGAAGCCTTCGAGGGTCCCGTCGTCCAGATTCACGTGGGTCAGCTCCACCTCGTCAGCGGGAAGCGATTTGATGTCCACGCAGAAGCCGTGGTTCTGGCTCGTGATGTCCACGCGGCCTGTGGCAAGCTCGCGGACGGGCTGGTTTGCGCCGCGGTGGCCGAACTTGAGCTTGAAGGTCTTGCCGCCCAGAGCGAGGCCGAGGAGCTGGTGTCCGAGGCAGATTCCGAAGATGGGGATCTCGCCGATGAGCTTGCGCACCTCGGGCATGATGCGCGTGAGGGCCGCAGGGTCGCCGGGGCCGTTCGAGAGTAGCACGCCATCAGGCTTCAGGGCCAGGGCCTCGGCGGCCGGGGTGTATGCGGGCACCACAGTGACCCGGCATCCGCTTGCGGCGAGGAGGCGGAGGATGTTATGCTTCGCCCCGAAGTCGTAGGCCACCACATCGAAGCGTTGATTTCCGATTCCCGATTTCCGATTTCCGATTTCCGATCTGCAATCTGCAATCTGCAATCTGCAATCGGCAATGGCTGAATCCCATTGGTAGGGCTCTCGGCAGGTGACGCCCTCGACGATGTCGCGGCCGACGAGGCCGGGCCAGGCGCGGGCCATGGCGACAAGCTCATCGGGGGAATGGCCGTTGGTGGAGATTGCGGCCTTCATCGCGCCCGCCGTGCGGATGTGGAGGGTGAGGGCGCGGGTGTCCACCCCCTCGATGCCGATGACGCCCTGGGCGGCCAGGTAGTCGGGCAGCGACTGGCGCGACCGCCAGTTGCTGGGGATGCGGCAGGCCTCCTTGACGATGAGCCCCTCGGCCTGGATGCGGCCCGACTCCACGTCGTCGGGGTTCACCCCGTAGTTGCCGATCAGCGGATAGGTCATCGTGACGATCTGGTTGGAGTAGGAGGGGTCGGTGAGGATTTCCTGGTAGCCTGTCATGGAGGTGTTGAAGACCACCTCGCCGGTGCGGGTGCCAGGCGCGCCGAAGGAGCGGCCGGGGAAGAGGCGGCCATCCTCGAGGGCAATGACGGCTTCATGGGCTTCGGTCATCTCTCGCGCTTTCTCTCATCTTGGCGCAGTCGGCAGGAGGCACTCGGCAGTAGGCAGTGAAGACCAAAACACCGTCTGTCGTCTTCCTGCCGACTGCCGTCTGCCGACTGCCGACTGGTCTTCTCCTCACCTGCACTCCATCCCCCGCTTCTCCAGCGCCTCGGGGGGCTGGCAGGGCCAGGCGGCGCCCTGGGCGGACGGGTCAGAAGTCCCCCCCTGCACGCAGGCGCTCTGCCTGCTGCTCGAGGTCTTTGTTGTGCATGAGCCGCCCGCCGCGCCGGAGCATGTGGCGGAGCGGCGAGATGTCTCTCACCCTATCGCAGTTCCAGAAGCCGAGCCTCTCGAGGTTCGGGAGAAAGGCCAGGGGCTTCAGGTCGCTCACCTCCGGGCAGGCGACGAGCCAGAGCGAGCGCAGGCGCTGGAGGCCCACCAGCGGCGTGAGGTCGGCCAGCTTGCTGCACGCGAGCAGCTCGAGGTTCGTCAGGCCGCGCATCTGCGCGAGGGGGCTGAGGTCCGCGATGCCTCCGCAGGACCGGAGCCTGAGGTCCTCGAGGGCGGCCAGGCGCGCCAGAGGCGCGAGGTCCGTGACGCGGCTCAGGGAGTCCAGATGCAGGGACCCCAGGCTTGCCAGCTCGCCCAGGGGCGCGAGGTCGGCGACCTGGCCGCAGTTCTTCAGCTTCAGGCCGGCCAGCGCCGGGAGCGTGCCGACCGGCTTGAGATTCCTGACCTGGTGGCAATCGGCGAGCTCGAGTTGCGTGAGATTGCGCAGGTGGGCGAGCGGCCCGAGGTCCTCGACGGGCGCGTTTAGGCGGAGGCTCTCGAGGCGCTTGAGTGCGCCGAGGGCGGCAATGCCCTCGGGGACGACGGGGCCGCCCAATGACCGCGGCGAGTGGATGTCGAGGTGGCGCAGCTCGGCGAGCGAGGCCAGGGGCGCGAGGTCCGACACCTTGACGCTCACGACGCGCAATCTCCTGAGGCCGGCGCACTGGCCGAGGGGCTTGACGTCCGAGACCCGAGGCGCCGCCAGCTCGAGGGCCTGGAGGCGGCGCAGCTTGGGCAGAGGCCCGAGGTCGCGCAGGCTCCACAGCCCCTCGATGCTTAGCTCCTCGAGGTTCGGCACGTCGGCCAGGGGCGACAGGTCGGTCAATGCGTTGTTCATGGGCAACCCGGAGTAGCCCCAGAGCCTCAAGCTGAGCCTGGCAAGGTGGGGCATGTGGCGCAGCGGCCCGAGGTCGGAAAGGCCCGGGCAAGCAGTCAAGGTGAGCGCCTGGAGCTTCCGCAGGCCGCTGAGCGGCCGCAGGTCCGTGATCTCGAGCGGCCCCTCGAGGTGCAGGACCCTCAGGTCGGACATCTCGGCGGCCCAAGAGAGGTCGCGCAGGGTGGCGCCGAAGACGTGCAGGCGAAGGGAGGAGAGCCGCTTCAGGCGCGCCAGCACCTGGGGAGGCGGCGGCTCGCCACTGACCGAGAGCGCCCACAGGTGCGGGCACGCCGCGAGCAACTCGTCCCACTTCGCCTTCTTCCCTGAGCCGACGAGGAGCGCGACCTGGACGCCCTCGGGGATTGCCGGGAAGGGGGCCTCGGGCGCCGGGTCGTACCAAACGGTCAGCGGGTTCACCCCGTCGTCAACCGCCCGCTGTAGGAGCTTCATCTCCCCGGCGCGGCGGACCTCGATGCCAACGAGCCTTCGCGGCCCGCCATCTAGATGCTGGTACATGTGGGGTTCGTCGTAGTCGAAGCGCACGTGTGACCCCCTCGTGTAGGGGAAGCGAAGAGAGCCGCCCCGGTCTGTCGAGGTGATCCGGTCGAGCCATTCGCCCGGCACCAGGCGGTCCGTGTATCTCTCGCCGTTGTGGGTCTGAACCGTCACCGTTGTTGGCCCCTCAAGGCGCTCGGGCTCTGCCTCCCTCGCACCGGCGCAAGGGAGAAGGAGGCACGCGAGGGCGGAGATGAGTGCTTCTACAGGTTCGCTCATTCTTCGATGCTCTGTCCCGTTGTCTGGGTCGTCGTGATGCGTGATGCGTGACGCGTGACAAGGGAAGAGACTGGTCTGCGCTTTCCTTTGGTCACGCGTCACGAATCACGCGTCATCCTCGACTCTCCATCCCCAGCTTCTCCACGGCCTCGGTGATCTCGCAGGGGTAGTCGCCCGTGAAGCAGGCGGTGCAGTAGTTCTCAGGCGGCCGGGTGACAGCGGAGAGGAGTCCCTCGACGCTGAGGTAGCCGAGGGAGTCGGCGCCGACGAAGTCGCGAATCTGGTCGAGCGAACGCCCGCTGGCCGCCAACTCCCGGGTGGTCGGGAAGTCGATGCCGAAGTAGCAGGGATGGCGGATGGGCGGGCTGGAGATGCGGAGGTGTATCTCCCTGGCCCCCGCCTCGCGGAGCATGCCCAGACGGGTGCGCGAGGTGGTGCCGCGGACGATCGAGTCGTCCACGACGACGACGCGCTTGCCGCGAACAACGTCGGCGATGGCGTTGAGCTTGATGCGGACGCCCAGCCCCCGCTGGCTCTCGGCTGGCTGGATGAAGGTGCGGCCGACGTAGTGGTTGCGGATGTAGGCGTAGTCGAAGGGGATGCCGCTGGCCCGGGCGTAGCCGAGGGCGGCGGGGAGGCCGGAGTCGGGCACGGCGGCCACGACGTCGGCCTCGACCGGGTGCTCGGCGGCGAGGCGGGCGCCGAGGCGCTGGCGCACGAGGTGGCACGTGTCGCCGAACACGCGGCTGTCGGGGCGGGCGAAGTAGACGTGCTCGAAGATGCAGTGGGCGGCCTTGGCCTGGCCGGGGGGGACGAAGCGGCGGGTGGTGAGGCCGCGCTCGTCCACGGTCACGACCTCGCCGGGCTCGATGTCGCGGATGTAGCGGGCGCCCAGGAGGTCGAAGGCGCAGGTCTCGCTGGCGACGACGGGCGAGCAGCGGAGCTCGCCGAGGGAGAGGGGGCGGAAGCCGTGGCGGTCGCGGGCGACGATGAGCTGGTGCTTTGTCATCAGGAGCAGGGAGAAGGCGCCCTCGAGGTGGGCCAGGCAGTGCTCGAGGTGGTCGGGCAGGCACAGGTGGTCGGGGTCGGCCATGAGGTGGACGATGATCTCGCTGTCGGTCGAGGTCTGGAAGATGGAGCCGCGGCCCTCGTAGTAGCGGCGGAGGGCGCGGGCGTTGGTCAGCGTGCCGTTGTGGGCGATGGCGAGGAGGCCCTGGGAGTACTCGATGACGAGGGGCTGGACGTTTTGGGGCTTTGGGGAGCCTGTGGTGGAGTAGCGGACGTGGCCGATGGCCATGTGGCCGTGGAGGCGGCCGAGGTCGTCGGGCTTGAGCACCTCGTCGAGGTGGCCCATGCCGCGCTTCGAGCGCATCTCGCGGTCGTCGGACACGGCGATGCCGGCGCTCTCCTCGCCGCGGTGCTGGAGGGAGTAGAGGCCGAGGTAGGCCTGGCGGGCGGCGCCATCATAGCCGTAGATGCCGAAGATGCCGCAGGCCTCGCGCGCGTCGCTCATGCGTGCACGCCCCCGACCAGCGCCCCAAGCTCGCGGAAGGAGGCCAGGCGCTCGAACTCGTAGAGGCCGGTGAGCGCCTTGTTGTGGGTCGGGATGCCCGCCTCCTGGACGGCCGCCAGAGGGTTCAGCCCGCCGACGACCACCAGGCCCGCTCGCCCCTCGGGCACAGGGACCTCGAGGAGCGGGCGGTTCGGCTTGCCCACCAGGAGGATGCCGCCCAGACCAATCTGCGCCAGCCGGGCGCACACCTTGCGCACGCGCGGCGCCGCCACGGCGGGTATCTCCCGAAAGCTCGCGCCGATCACCCCGTGCCCGGTCCGCGCCGCCTGGCGCACCGACGTCAGACGCCCGCTGATGAACACCTCCAGCGGGTCCAGGCTCGTCCCGTCATAGTGGATCATCTCGGTGAACCGCACCGGCTGCCCGTCGGAAATCTCCAACAGCCCGGCGAACCGGGAGGCCGCCGGAATCCCCTCCGACAACAGGATGCCGTTGATGCTCACGCTGCACACTGTGCCGATGGCGAATTGGCCCTCCGCCACCCGGTGCCGCCCCAGCACCTCCCCAGGCCGCCCCACGGCCACGAACCGCCCCATCCCGAGCCCCGCCTCGAACGCCGCCGTCATCTCCACCACGGCCTCCTGGATGTGGGCCGCGGGCACCAGGGAGAGGTTCATTATCACCGTCCCGCTCCGCCGCCGGGAGTGGAACGTCATCTGGCACGCCAACTCATCCATCTTCGCTGCGATGAAGCCCACCTTCTCCGCGACGAACGAGTTGGCCACCTCCTGCTCCCCCAGCGGCGTGATCTCGCGCCCACGCTTCCCGCAACTGCGCGTCAGCCCCTCGCGGTCCAGCATCGCCAGGTAGTAGCGCACTGTCCGCTGGCTCATGTCGATTCCCATCGCCTCCAGGTCGCGAGCCAGACGGCTCGCGCCCAGCGGCCTCCCCGCGTCGCGCAGCGCGCGCAGGATGTTCACGCCTCGCCGCTTCGCCTTAGCGTCCACGCTCACTGGCTCCTCGAACTGCCCCCCGCAGCGCGATCCCAATCAACCGCATCACACGCCGCCCGATGATACCGGCTTACAGCACCAAAGTCAACGCTTTTTCAGCATTTTGCCCATAATCCGCGCGCCGCGAGCCCCGCCCAAGACGCCGAGAGACATCCGACGACAAGCGGCAGGAACTGCCGTATACCGGGCCGGCGAGTAAGCAGGATCGCTCCCAGGCGCCCCACGGAAGCAGTGCGTCACCAATCCCTTGCGGAGCCAACCAGGAATCGGCAACGCCGCCGAGCCTTGCGGCGTACCTTGGGGAAATCCAGCCGAAAGTGCCCCCTTTCCGCGCTTTTCCCCTTGACACCTCCCGCCCGGGGAGCATAATAGGCAATCGTTGCCGGCCGTTGTGAACCGCGGAAGCCAGGTTCTGCGGCGGCGGAACCGATGTGGGCGGCGAGCACTCGCTGCCGCTACAAACCATCTGGACAGGGGGCGAAAGGAGACGTGACTATGCACTTGAGTCGGCCTAACGCGAACGAGGTGTCGCAGACGTTCAACCGCTCGCGCGACGTGGCGCCCAGCTCGGGCATCTGCACCCGCTGTATTGACGGGTGCAAGGGGAATTGCGAGATTTTCAAGGCCTCGTTCCGCGGCCGCGAGGTCATCTACCCCGGCCCCTACGGCACCCTGACGGCGGGAGCGGACAAGGAATATCCCGTAGACTACTCGCACCTGAACATCCACGGCTACGCGCTCGGCGCCGCCGGCCTGCCCGGCGGCCGCCAGGGCGACCCCGACAACACGCTCTTCCCAATGGTCAACACCACGGCCCAGTACGGCAACCAGCACAAGGTCACGATGCGCATGCCGGTCTTCACCGGCGCCCTGGGCTCGACCGACGTGGCCCGCCGCAACTGGGACCACTTCGCCGCCGGCGCCGCCATCGCGGGCATCACCCTCGTCTGCGGCGAAAACGTCTGCGGCATTGACCCCGGCCTCGAGCTCGACGCCCACGGCAAGATCGTCGAATCCCCCGACATGCGCCGCCGCGTCGAGGCCTACCGCAAATGGCACGAGGGCTTCGGCGACCTCATCGTCCAGATGAACGTCGAGGACACCCGCTTCGGCGTCGCCGAATACGTCCTCGGCAAGCTCGGCGTCGAGTGCGTCGAGCTCAAGTGGGGCCAGGGCGCCAAGTGCATCGGCGGCGAAATCAAAGTGGACAGCATCGAGCGCGCCCTCGAGCTTCAGAAGCGCGGCTACCTCATCACCCCCGACCCCTCCAGCGAAGCCATCCAGGCCGCCCACCGCGACGGCGCCATCAAGCACTTCGAGCGCCACTCCCGCCTCGGCTTCATTGACCAGGACGCCTTCATGGCCGAGGTCCAGCGCCTCCGCGACCTCGGCGCCCGCCGCGTCACCCTCAAGACCGGCGCCTACCCCATGCGCGAGCTCGCCATGGCCATCCGCTGGGCCTCCGACGCCGGCCTCGACCTCCTGACCATAGACGGCTCGGGCGGCGGCACCGGCATGAGCCCCTGGCGCATGATGGCCGAGTGGGGCATCCCCACCTTCTACCTCCAGGCCATGGCCCACCACCTCTGCACCCGCCTGGCCACCCGCGGCCGCTACGTGCCCGACCTCGCCATCGCCGGCGGCCTCTCCACCGAGGACCACATCTTCAAGGTCCTCGCCATGGGCTCCCCATTCGTCAAAGCCATCTGCATGGGCCGCGCCCTCATGATCCCCGGCATGGTCGCCAAGAACATCGGCCTCTGGGCCGCCGAAGGCAACGGCGGACTCCCCAAGACCGTCAGCGACTACGGCCACAAACTCGAAGAGATCTTCGTCTGCTACGAAGAACTCATCGCCCGCTATGGCAAGGCCAAGGTCAAGGAACTCCCCACCGGCGCCATCGGCATCTACACCTTCGCCGACAAACTCCGCGTCGGCCTCCAGCAGATCATGGCTGGCAGCCGCAACTTCTGCCTCGCCACCATCGGCCGCCACAACGTCTTCGCCCTCACCGAGGACGCAGCCAAGATCTCCGGCCTCCCCTACGTCATGGACGCCTACCGCCAACAGGCCGAAGCCATCATTGACGCCTGAGCCAGCCCCCAAGAGCCTGGGGAGGGACTTCTTGCAAGAAGTCCCTCCCCAGACCCCTCTTCAAGAACTCTCACATTGTGCTGCGGCTTTCGGCTGTCCCGCCGACTGACCTCTCACCCTCCTCCCGCCTTCTCCTACCCCCAACACCGAACACCCAACACCGCCAACCCCTCTTCGTCCTCCCGTCGGCGACCCAGCCGAAATCCGCAGCCCAAGCGCGAGACGCCGAGCGGCCACCGGCGATGCGTAGACGGCATGCCCGAGGCCGGAACGGTCGCGCTCATGAATCGGGTATTGACGTCCGCGCTCGATTCGCTTATACTTAGCACGCCCCGATTTCGGCCACGCGTCCCCGAGCGTTCCACTTGGAGCGCTGCCACTGAGGCTCGAAATGCCTGGTTCGGGCCCCCAAGTCCCCTACGAGGAAGTGCTTAAGGAGGCCGGCTTCTACCGCCAAGGTAAGCCTCTGGGCGGGGTCATGTGGTCCGCGTCCGACCTCATGGCCTCGCTGGTGGCCACGCCCGGAGCACCTGCGGGGGACCCAGAGCGCGTGGAGCGAGCGCTCCGCTATCAGGTGGTTGCGCGGCCCCAGGCGGAGGGGGGAAAGCTCGGCATCCAGCACGTCTTCGAGCTTTCGGGCTCGCCGTGCATCTACTTCAAGCACCTCTCAGACGAACCGGACGCACGTAAACTCACCAAGATGCTGCTGGCCTGGCAACAGGCGGCGTGGAACCATGGCCGGGCGCCCATGCTGTGGGTCGTGACCCCCACCCAGGTCCGCATCCTCAATGCGTACGCCCGTCCACCGGCACCTGAGGAGCCGCCTGAGGACGGTCTCAGGCGTGTTGAGGTCGTCACCTTTCAGCGCATCGCGGAGCAGATCAAGCAACTCAAGGATGTTGCCTCGCGCCAGGCGATTGAGGCCGGCGACTTCTGGGTGGGCACGGGAAGGAAGATCGCTTGGCGCAGCCGCGTTGACCGCGAACTTGTGCGGAACCTAAACAGCGCCGCACGGCAACTACAGGCAAAGGGACTCGAGCTGGGCGAAGCGCATCGCCTGTTGCTCCGCGGCATCTTCGCCAGCTATCTCGAGGCAAGGGGTTGGCTGCCATCGAGCGTCCTGAAGAGGCTTGGGGTCGAGAGGTTCCGGGATGCGCTCGCGCGCAGGGACAAAGCGGAAGAGCTGTTCGATTGGCTTGCCGTGACGTTTAATGGCGACGTTTTCCCAGCGAAGCAGACGGACAGGAAGTACACTGCCGACCAACTCAAGGAGCTTGGTTTCCTCCTGGCGGGCGGCGATCCCAAGAGCCGACAGACATCCCTCTGGCCCTATGAGTTCGATGTCGTCCCTGTGGAACTCCTCAGTTCGATCTACGAGGAATTCGCACACGCCCTCGATCCCGTCCGCGCCCGCCGCCAGAGCACCCACTACACCCCGAGCAACCTGGTTGACCTCACGCTCTCTGAAGTTTTCAACGACGGCCTTTTCCGCGACAAGCTGCCTTTGGACGCAAAGGCTCTCGATTTGGCGTGCGGGTCGGCGGCCTTCCTTGTCGGATGCCTGCGCCACCTGGTCGCCCGTCAGATCGCTGCCGGCCAGCCCCTAACCCGCGCCCTCGTGCGCGACACGCTCTACAACCAGATATTCGGAGTAGACGAGAACCCCGGCGCCATCCATATCGCCGCGGTGAGTCTATACCTTGCGGCCCTGGACCTTGACCCGAATCCCGGGGTTGGCAATGGTATGAAGTTCCGCCCGCTGATCGCCGATCCGGCCGAAACCGCGCCGCCAGCCAAAGCGATCGGCCACAACCTGTTCGCAGCGGATGCATTCGACCCTGAAGCACGGTTCCGACACCATCCAGCCTTTGCTGGCGAGCAATTCGCCATCGTTGTTGGCAACCCGCCGTGGACGCGGCCGGCGGGAGAGAGGGCAGAGAGCGCCTCGGGAGAACGGAAGCAAGTTGGGTTGCCCTACCACGTCACCTATTGCCGAGAGCGTGATATCCCGCTTCCGTCCCAGGACCCTCCAGATCAGGCGTTCCTCTGGCGCGCTGCCGACTTCCTTGCCAGAGGGGGCAGGATTGGCATGATCCTCGGCGCTCGCCGTTTCTTCAGTCACCACGAGGATTCGGTGGCTGCGAAGGCAGCGCTCCTTGAGCGCTTCACGCCGCGCTTCCTGATCAACTTGAGAAATCTTAGGGAGGAGCACCTTTTCCCCGACGTGCAGCACCCCGCGATGCTCTATGTCGCCGCCGACCGGGAAGCGGAGCGTGGGGATTCGTTCACCTTCGCAGCGGTTGAGCGCTGTCGAACATTTCAGCACCATGGCACGGTAGAGGTCGGCCCTGAGTTGGTGAAGCAACTCAGCGTCTCAAGAGCGACACGGCACGAGGACCTCCTGAAGGTTGCCTCGTGGGGCAGCGCGCGCGACGTGGAGGTGATCGAGCAGATGAAGGAGGCCGTGGCTGTAGGCGAAGTCCTGTCGCGGTCTGGCTTGGAATTCTACCAGGGTTTCATCCGGGGCAAGGAGAAGAACCGCACTAGGCCTGTTCGAGAATCCCTGCGCGGACAGCCCTGCTTGGAGAGGGTGGGGTTCCGCCCATTCTCAATGGAAACGTCTCGTCTGAGTCCCTTGATGGACCAGTGGATGCAGTGGCCACGCGACCCGGAAATCTACCAAGGCCCGCTCTTGTTGTTCAACCTGGGAGTGAGTGCCGGGGAGCTACGCTCCACCATTTGCGACGCCTCAATCGTTTACTCCCAGCGCTTTTGTGGTCTTCCGATGTCACCGGGAATCCGGGGTTGGGCGCATTGCGTCAATGGGCTGCTGAACTCGCGGCTGGCCACATACTACTTCTTCCTCACCTCCTCGTCATGGGGGGTGGAACGCGATAGCCTGACGAAGGAGGATCTCCTGCGGCTGCCGCTGCCGCCCCCTTTGGATGATATGAGGGGCAGCACGAACCGCCTCCTGAATCCGGAGGCCACGTTGGCCGCGTTCTCGAGGAAAGGGGCCGTCCGGCCGTCGGCGTTGGTGGAGCTAGACGATGCGATCTACGATCTCTACGGCCTGGACTCGAGGCAGCGCATCCTAGTCGAGGACATGCTTGGCTACACGATCGACCTCCAGCTCAAGAAGGAGAAGTCGGTCGCCTTGCGGCCCGCAACGGTTGACGACCTTGGCGCGTACGCAACCCAGTTCACAGGTGTTGTGGACGAGTTCCTCAGCGTACGCGACAAGCAGGAACTGGTGGCGGAGGTGTTCGATCTCCCCCGCCAATCCAGGCTGCGCGTGGTCAAGTTCCGCTCAGTTGCCCGCCCGGCTCGCGTTCCAAAGGTGCGCCCTGTGGTCTGCGCAGAGCTCGACCGCGTGCTCACCCAGATGGCAGGTCCGCTGCAGGAGCGGGGCGAGACTACAGATCCGGTTTACACTGGCCGCCACTTGCGGGTACACGGCCCTGGCGAGGTCTATATCGTCAAGCCGGCGCAGGTTCGGTTCTGGACTCGCTCCGCTGGCCTCAACGACGGCGATGCCGTCTTGGCCGAGCATCTGAGGCGGAGATGAATCAGGACTCGGCTATCTCACTTGCACAGCCTGCCCTGATAGCCGCTCCCGACATCCACGCGGTCATCCGGACCGCTCTACAGATCGTGATCAAGGCGTGGATTCAGATCTGTCGGGAGAAGCTCGTGACCGTGGAGCACCGGACGAGCGAACGCAGGACAGCAGGCCGCCTGTATCAGCGAATGGTCAGGGCCGAACAAGAGCGTACTCCAAGAACACCGTGGGTGCGGATCAAGGCTGAGGTCGCAACGTTCTCCTCTGATGAGTTGGAGGTCCCCGACGGCTGGATTGACATGGAGATCGTCCATAACTTCTCGGGTGAACCCGATCTCCGCCTGGAGTGCAAGCGCGTGAGCACCACGCCTGCTGATGGCCCGCGGGATAGGGCCGCCTACTACATTGGGGATGGCGTTCTCCGGTTCGTCGGCGACAAGTACGGTCGTGGTCACGCCTGGGGAGTCATGCTCGCCTTCGTCATTGACGGCAAGTCGGCTGCCGCGGCCTCTTTCATGGCAGCCAGGATAGCCGGATATACGAAGGCCCCGCTTCATGTCTGTGCTCCTTGGGCGCCGGAAGACCGCTTCGGTCGCTCACGCCACCTTTTTCGGACAGCGCACTTGCAGGGCGGCGGGCCCAGCCGCATCCAGCTTCTTCATCTCTTCCTGCCCTTCCCACCTTCGGCCTCTCGACCGTCCTGCCCGTCGCGCGTTTGTGGAGGAACATGATCGTGCCTCGTCGCGAAGCTCCCGCTTCGATGGCTTCGCGGCGGGAGCCGCACGAGTGGCGTTGCGAAGCGTGAGCATCGCAACGAGGAGATGCAGGCATACTTCCGAGTCTCACCGCCCACCGTCCACCAGATGGTACTCACACTCGAGAAGCCAGGCCTCATCTCCAGGGTCCCCCATGAGCCGCGGTCCATCCGGCTGCTGGTGCCGAAAGGGGATATCCCGGAGTTGGACTGAGAAGCGGGGATCGGTGTTCGGGTACCGGGTCTAAGCTTCCGCATCGTTCCGCGTGTTCCGCGGGCAGTCTCGACGACGAGGACGACGACAAGGACGACGACGAGGACGACGACGATTGCGGCCTGCCGTCTGCCGACTGCCGACTGCCGTCTGCCGACTGCCGTCTGGCCTCCCATCCGCGCCCATCCGTGTCATCCGTGGTTGTCAGTCTTCTCCGCGGCTTCTCTCTGTGCTCTCTGTGCCCTCTGTGGTGGCAATCCCGGTTCCGCGTCCTTTCGCGTGTTTCGCGGGCACCTTCTTCTCTGCCCCCTCTTGACTGCGCCTGCCCCGGCTCCTATGATGCGGGGAGGGAGGCGCCGCCGAGGAGGCCGACGATGGCAGGGAAGAGCGCGGGCGAGGAACTGCGGGCGAAGTTCCGGGCCGAGCAGCGGGCGCTGAGGGCGAAGTTCGATGCCTGTCTCGCCGGGGGAAAGCATACCTACGAGAAGGGGCTGCGCCACGAGCAGGTGCTGATCGAGTTCCTGCGCGAGCATCTGCCGCCACGCTACGGGGTGTCGCGCGGCGAGGTGGCGGATTCCAAGGGGCACGTGGCACGTCAGGCGGACGTGGTGGTCTACGACGCGCATCACGCGCCGCTGCTCCAGCGGTCGGAGGGCTCGCAGGTGTTCGCCGCCGAGAGCGTGTTCGCGGTGATCGAGGTGAAGCCGAAGCTGAGTCGCCCAACGCTGGCCGACGCGGTGGGGGCCGTGGCGACGGCGAAGGCGCTCGACCGCTCGGCCATCGTGGCGTCGCACCACGGCCACAGGCTCATCGGCGGCCCTTCGGTGAACCCGCCGATGTTCGGCGCTATCTTCGCGCTCGACGGGCCAGGGCTCGACGCCACCGTGCCGGCGCTCGCCGACCTCCACGGCACGATGCGGTGGCAGCACTGGACCGATGCGGTGTGCGTGCTCGACAAGGGGCTGGTCTACCACTTCGCCAGGCAGGCGGACGCGGAGGGCAAGGAGGTCTGGCACCCGACGGTCCTCACGTCCGACTCGCGCCTCGGCTACTACGAGTCGGGGGAGGACACGCTGCTGTACTTCTACCTGTTCTTGCTCTACCAGCTCAGTGCGAAGGAGTTGTTCCCGCCGGACCTCGTGCGCTACGCGATGGGGCTGGAGGGTCCGCCGGGGCGCATCTACCTGGGGGACCGGCAGCCGTGCCCGAATCTGAGGCGGCGGCGCCCTGGCGGCGGCGGGGCGGGTTCTTGAGGGCGGGGACGGCAATTTGCCCCCTTTCCGCGCAGTTCGTCGGGCGGACTTGCCGATGCCTTCGGCTTTCGGCGATTAGGGCCGAACGGGCGATTCTCGTCTGTTTATTGAAATTGCCTTGACACGCCGACGCTGGCGCGTATAATACGGCAACGCTTGCCGCCGCATTTCGGTGGGTGCCTGGTGGCGCCTCCGCGGTCGGCGAGGGCGAGATGGCTATGGCCCAGGTGCGGCCCGCCAGAAAGGATGAGGCTGGATGGCAGAGCAGAAGGGCGTGAACCCGTTTGCGATTGCCCAGCAGCAGTTCGACGAGGCGGCCGAGCTGCTGGGCCTGGAGCCCGCGATGCGCGCGTTCCTGCGCGTGCCGATGCGCGAGCTGCACGTGACCCTTCCCGTGCGCATGGACGACGGGAGGGTGAAGGTCTTCCAGGGCTTCCGCGTGCAGTACAACGACGCCCGCGGGCCGACCAAGGGCGGCATCCGCTTCCACCCGGAGGAGACGATTGACACTGTGCGGGCGCTGGCCGCGTGGATGACGTGGAAGTGCTCTGTGGTGGACATCCCGCTCGGCGGCGGCAAGGGCGGCGTCATCTGCAACCCGAAGAACATGTCCGCCACAGAACTCGAGCGCCTCAGCCGCGCCTACGTCGAGGCCGTCGGCCGCATCCTCGGCCCCGAGAAGGACGTTCCCGCCCCCGACGTCTACACCACTCCGCAAATCATGGCCTGGATGATGGACGAATACTCGAAGCTGGCCGGCCACAACGCCTTCGGCGTCATCACCGGCAAGCCGCTGGCGCTCGGCGGCTCGGCCGGCCGCGGCGACGCCACCGCACGCGGCGGCTGGTACACCGTCCGCGAGGCCGCCAACGAGCTCGGCCTCGACCTCGCCAAGGCCACCGTCGCCGTCCAGGGCTACGGCAACGCCGGCTCCTTCGCCGCCATCCTCGGCAAGGAGCTCTTCGGCTGCAGGGTCGTCGCCGTCACCGACACCCAGGGCGGCGTGATGAACCAGGACGGCCTCGACCCCAAGGCCATCCTCGAGCACAAGAAGCGCACAGGCTCCGTCGCCGGCACCCCCGGCACCCAGCCGATCAGCAACGAAGAAATCCTCGAGCTCCCCGTGGACATCCTTTGGCCCTCGGCCATCGAGAACGTCATCACCGGCGCCAACGCCGGCAGGGTGAAGGCCAAGGTCGTGGCCGAGGCCGCCAACGGCCCCACCACACCCGACGCCGACGCCATTCTCTACAAGAACGGCATCCACGTCATCCCCGACTTCCTCTGCAACGCCGGCGGCGTCACCGTCTCCTACTTCGAGATGGTCCAGAACTTCAACCACTTCTACTGGACCGAGAAGCAGGTGCACGAGATGCTGGACAAGAAGATGACGGACGCCTACCACGCGGTCCTGGCCGCGTCGCGGCGCCACAAGGTCCACATGCGCCTCGCCGCCTACGCGGTCGCCGTCCAGCGCGTCGCCGAGGCCGTCAAGCTCCGCGGCTGGGTCTGAGCCGGCCCGCCTCACAACGCCAAGCCCACCCCAGGGGCGACGCCTGCCCGCCAGGCGCCGCCCCTGCCATGTTCTCACCGAGACCGCATGCCCCTGATCTTTGCCCACATGCTCTGGCAGGCTTGGCTTAGCCCCCGAATGGGGGCGTTTGAGCCGTAGCCCAGGGCGACCGAAGGGAGCCCTGGGAAAAGCCCCCCGATATTGAGCCCCCGAAGGGGGCGATTCAACGGTCATGAGGCGCCCCCTTCGGGGGCTTGCACCATGGGGACGCCCGATCCCAGGGCTCCCTTCGGTCGCCCTGGGCTACGACTCGCTCGCCCGCCTTCGCGGGCTACAAGACCTCGACATGTGGGCAGAGATGAGGGGGGAGGGGGAGGGTTCGACTCCCGTGCCATCCCGAGGCACCAGGATTCGGGGCGTCACTCCCAGCGAGAGTCGCAGTGGACTTTTCCCCCTGACTTCGCTATCCTCAAGCCCGGCACCGCGGACAGGAGACCTCGCATGCCGGCCCAGAAGCCCTCCAGCCTCGTGGACACCCGCGTCATCTACTGCGGCGACAACCTCGACCAGTTGAGAAAACTCCCCGACGCCTGCGTGGACCTCATCTACATAGACCCGCCCTTCAACTCCAACCGCCACTACGGGGTCTTCTGGGGCGAGACGCGCGAGAAGCGCGCCTTCGACGACCGCCACGCCTCCACCCAGGCCTACATCGAATTCATGCGCCCCACTCTCCCGGCCGGGAAAGCAGCGAAGGGACCCAAGGGACCAAAGGGACGTAAGGGACGCGAGCTCTTCCGTCCCTTGAGTCCCTTTGGTCCCTTGTGTCCCTTTGGCCCTGCTTGCGCACCTCGTCGTGGCCGCCGTTCGCCCGTCGCCTTCGGCTATTCTCAGGACGCCCTTGACGAAATCGGCCGCTTGTTCAAGCAGACGGGCAAAGCCATCGTCGCCCTCACGGTCAAGGAGATTCTGGAGGAGCGCATTGCGATGAAGCTCGTCTGATGGGTCAGGGAGGGCCAGTTCGAGACAGGGTACCCCCATGATGGTTGTTAGGCTCCCCTCGGAACAAGGTGGCGACTGGTGGGTTGTCGTGCACGACCTTCTCCTCGCAGAGGGGAGGCTGAGGAAGCTGCGCCCCATACACGTGCTCACACACTTGGCCCAAGCCATCGTGGGGCAGGAGAAGACCCAGATACACTCGTATTGTATGGCTCTCGAGAACAAGCTTGCCGCGGTGATGTTCCACCACCTTGAACTCCGGAAGACCATTGCAGCTGCCGGCGATCCCGTGTACGTGGGTAGGTATGTCAGACCCTACGATCCAGATCAGCGCGTGGTCGCGGCACTTGAAGCTTACCTGAACTCGATCTACAGCGCCTTGGAGATCGCTGCTCATATCAACCGACTGATGAACCCGGGCTTGCCAATCGGGTTCATGGCACAGGTCAGAAAGTACCCCGTATTCAATCGCTCGAAGTGGCCATGGCTTGGTCACTTCAACGATCTCAGAACCCAACTAACCCATTTCGGCACGTGCATGCCAACCGTAAGCGACCAGAACCTGACCGTCGAGTTCACCGTGGAGAAGAGGCTATGTCACTTTGCCCGGGGCAGATACCAGATTCCACTCGCCGTAGTGCTGCACTACTGTGTGGAACTGTTCGCCTTGCTCGATTCGTGGGCGCTTGAGCACCTGGAGAGAGTCCCCCCAGACTTCGCGCTGAAGTGCATCAGGGAAACCGGCATTGCCTCCCGCCCAAAGGTTGAGGATTGCACAGCGAAGGAGATCCTTGGTCTTTTGCGTGGCCCAGAGACCGGCGATGGAGACCATCTGCCCCCACAGAGCGGAGACCACGATGCCCAAGAACAAGCCCCGCGAAAGTAGGTTAGTGTGCCGGCACCTGGAGCGGGTGTCGGGCCTGTTGCTTGAGGAGTACCGAGACCTGCTGCGCCAGTCGTTCCGCAGGCTGAAGGGAATCTATGCGCTCTACAAAGGGCAACGGCTCTACTACGTTGGGTTGGCCACCAACTTGCCCTCCCGCCTCGCCCAGCACCTACGCGACCGGCACGGCGGGAAGTGGAACAACTTCAGCGTCTACGAGACTTCCGGGGACAAGCACATCCGGGAGCTTGAATCGCTGGTGCTGCGCATCACCGCGCCCCGTGGCAACGAGGTCAAGGGAAAGCTCAAGGGTTCGACCGATCTGCGCCGTCACGTCAAGGCCCAGATCCGGGAGCGCCACGAGAGCATCGTGAGCAGCATCTTCGGAGACGCGAGGCGCCAGCGCAGGGCACCGGAGCGGGCCCGCCCCGAGCAGACAACACACCGGTTTCCGATGGCTGGCATCATCGGGCACGGCTGGATACAGCTCAGGTTCACCCACCACGGCACGGTTCACAAGGCGCTGCTGGCGAAGAACGGGACGATCACGTTCAATGGTGAGACGTTCACGTCACCATCGCTGGCCGCCCGCAAGGCTGCGGGCAAGAAGGCGTACAACGGTTGGAAAGCGTGGAAGTACAAGAACGAGGCCGGGGAATGGCGGTACATTGATGAACTGAGGAAGAAGGAATAATCTCTCGTCGCGAAGCTCCGGCTTCGCGACGGCAATGCCCAAGCTGCCCTCGGCTTCGCTCGGGCCAGGCCCGCTTCGAAACCGAATCGCGGCGGGAGCCGCATTATGTCCGTTGCGAAGCGGGAGCTTCGCAACGAGGAGCCGTCGGGAGCGAGGCGGGAGCCTTTGGGAGTGCGGCGCGGAGCGCCGCTTTGGGTGTCGCAGGCGAGGACTTCGGGTGCCGCGCAGCGAGTTCTGGCATTCCGAGCGGCTCGCGCTGCGCGAAGCGGCTCACCACGCCGTGGACGTAGCGCGTCGAGCCGCGCGTCGTCTCGATCCGCAGCGTCACCTCCCGCCCCACGATGTCGTCGAATGCGATGGCCGCGTCGTCGCTCAGCAGGTCGAGCGACGCCTCGAAGGGCCGCCCCAGCTCCTCCACCAGGGTCAGGCTCTTCAACAGCAACACGTCCTCGCCAAGCGGTGTCGTGACCCCGAACGGCCGGTGCTCCTGTGTCGCTGCCATTTTCTGTCTCCTCGACGAAGGCGCCAAGTGCTTGTGCTCACTCCTCCGTGAATGCCTCGACCACGGCGGCGGCGTTGGCGGTGGGGGTCTCGGGCTGGAGGGCCTTGGCGGGGGCGAGGATGTAGCCGCCGCCCTTGCCCATCTCGCGCCGCAGGCGGGCGACCTCGGCCTTGATGCTGGCGGGCGTGCCGAAGGGGATCGTGCTCTGGCTGCCCAGGCAGCCCCAGAAGGCCAGCTTGTCGCCCCACGCCTTCTTCAGCCCGTAGGGGTTCATTCCCCGCGCCTCGGGCTGGACGCTCTCCAACACGTCGAGGCCGATCTCGATGACATCGGGCAGGATGTCCACGATGCTCCCGCAGCAGTGGGAGATGACGAGTTTCCCCCGCTCGTGGACGGCCTGGTAGAGGCGCGCCCACCGGGGCTTGAGGAAGCGACGCCACCGCTCCGGCCCCAGGAGCACGCCCCGCTGGTCGCCCCAGTCGTCCCCGAACATGATCGCATCCATGTCGGGCAGGGTGCGGAGCGTGAACTCGATGTAGGCGGCAAACTGGTCGGTGATGCGGTCGAGCAGCTCCTCGTAGAACTCAGGCTCCGCCGCGGCGTCCATCAGGGCGTTCTCGAAGCCGCGGATGCCCCAACTCGTCTCGAAGAGGCCCCAGCCGAGGCCGGCCGTGATGAAGTAGTCGCCGCGTTCGGCGGCGACAAACTGCTGGGCCTTGGCGATGCCCGCGGCATCGGCGAAGAACTCCTCGGGCTTCGGCCAGCGATAGCCGTCGAATGATGCCTTGGGCAGGGCGGGCGTCTCAAGGTGCCAGGGCCGCCGGTCCATGCGCCAGAGGGTGCCATAGGGGTCGCGCTCGACCCCCGCGCGGTCTGTCGGCAGCCGCTTCATCGTCGAGACGACGCCCGTGCCCTTGAGGAAGGGCTTGAGGCCGTCGCGCCAGGCCTTGGAGCCGTAGTGGGCGTCGAGGCGGTCCGCGACGTCGCCCTCGAAGCCGAGCGTGTAGGGCACGGGCCTGGTCTCGCGGTGATGAATCTGCTCCAGCACGATCTCGCGGGGTTTCATAGGCCATCCTTTCAGCTTACGGGAGCCGCAGCGCGCGAAGTTCGGTTGCGTGCAGCGTCAGTGTGAATCGCGGCCTGCTGAGAGTCATGGCAAGAGCCGTGGGTCGTAGCCGAGGACTTGGCGCAGCGCGGTCAGGCGGCCGCGCGAGAGCTGTTGGAAGAGCGGGGACTCTGCCGCCCACTCCAAGCGGAGCGCGCCGGGGATACCCTCGCCGCGGAAGGGGAATCGCAGGTCGTAGACCTCGTAGACCCTGGCGAAGAAGGACTCGATCCGCAGCGGCGAGTCGGGTGGCGGAAAGGTGGTGTTCACATCACCGGCGCTCCCGGGGTCATTCCCGATCGCCGCAAGGGTAGCGCCTCTGGCGCAACAGGTCGGCCGCTCTGCGCAGGACGCGGCAGTCCTTCTCATCAAGGCCCAGCCCGCCAATCAGCAGAGTCCTGTCGGCGAGGTCGCGCGCCGCCGTCTGCTCGCCACGCCGAAGCATGCAGTCCAGCTCCCTGGCCAGGCCGTCGAGGTGCCCGTCGCCGGGTCCGCTGGCGGCCAGCAGCACGTTGCCTGCTTCGGTGGGCTCGAGCTTCAGCATGCCCCCGCCCAGGGCGTGGCCCTCGATCTCCACGCTGAGGCGCGTGAGCGACGTCTGCCACATTGCCGCGACGGCTGCCGGCGACGGGGCGGCGCCGGGGCGCAACCGCAACATGTGCAGGCTGTTGGGGACGACCACGCCGGCGTCGTTGGCGACAAGGCTCGGGGCGGCGCCGATCATGTAGGTCAGTAGCGCATCGGGCCGGTAGACGTGCGGGACGCAATACCACGGCGACCTGGTGCGGCACTTGAACGCTGTCGGCACGCCGAGCTCGGCCCCGTGTTCGAGGTACCGGCGCACGCTGTCGGGAAGCGGATGGTCAGTCGGTCTGATATGGAGGAGAAACGCCGCTTCTCCCGCCCTCACTGTCTTGTGCCAGTCCTCCTGGGTGAAGCGAAGCCCACGGAGCGAGCGGCCCCGCAGAACGGCTGGCCGTAGGAAGGCGTCGGGGATATGCCAGCGGGTGGCCTCGTCGTGGCTCAGATGAAAGAAGGCGTTGGCCCCGGTCACATACCCAATCCCAACGTCTGCCATATCGCCGAGACGGCGCACGAGCCTGTGGCGCCTCAAGCCCCTGTACAGCGACAGAGCGCGGGCGGGAACGAAGCACTCGACCAGCCCGTGCCCGCCGTTCGTGAAGGACTCCGCGTCGAGGCGCCGCAGGCCGGGAAGACGCCCAGTCGCGTGGAACCGCTCCAGGGCCGCCGCGTCGGGCAGGTCGCGCCAGAAGATGCCCGATGGCGGCTCCCCCTTGCCCTCAGCAAGGAGCAGCAGGGTGTCCTCGCTCAGGTCAGGGAACAGCCGCGTGCGAAACGTCAGAAAGGTCAGCCTCCTGAAGCGGCGGGAGAGGAACTCGACCACGGGCCGCGCGTAGGCGGCATGTCCGAGCTCCATGGGCAGCACGAGGGCAAGCCGGCCCCCTGGCTTCACCAGCGCGGCGCAGTGAACGACGAAGGGCGCCCAGGAACTCGTCAGGCGGCTAAGGGCCACGCCCTCGCTGGCCGCGCGGCGCAGGGCCTTGTCGCGGTCGCTCCCTGTGAACCGATGGTAGCGGATGAAGGGCGGGTTCCCAACAACGGCGTCCACCTCCCCGAGGGTGTCGGGCGACACGTCGAAGAAATCGGCCCGCAGCAGGTTGCCCGTGTGTGGCGGGAGAACGTCTGCCAGCTCCGCCGCCACGCGGCCATGCACCTCCGCGTCAACCTCCACCCCGAACACGAGGCGCGCGGGATCGCCCCCCAGACCCCTGAGCCGCTCGGTCGCGCACCGCAGAAACACGCCGCCGCCGAAGCTGGGATCGAGAACCGACTGCGTGGGGTCGCGGACCGCCCACCGCACCAGGAACTCTGCGACGCGTGTATCGGTGTAGAAGGCGCCCATGCCCTTGGCGTTCACGGGCCTGGGGCCCTCGACGGCGGGATCAACAGTCACGGCCATGCGCCGCTACCTCTGCGCTCGGAGTCCCTTCCCCGTCCCCGAGCCATTCTATCTCAATTGCCGCGTCCGTCAAGGTCATCTACGGGATTCGTAGGGCTCGCAGTTCTCCGGGGGCAATCGTGAGGATGAGCTTGCCGCCGTCGGCCTGAAGGGCCTCGCCGGTTGCGGCATCCTCCACTTTGCCCTGGGCGGGAAGGGTGACGACGACGCCCTTCTTCTCGCCAAAGCCGGTGTTGACCACGGCCAGCCAGGTGCCGTGCTTGGGGGTCTTGATGGCGCGCACGACGACCTCGGGGTCGCTGGCGGCGTTGGGCACAACCTCGCTGGGGAGCGCGGGAAGGGCGAGGAAGGCGGCGTGGAAGCGGCGGACGAAGTCGGGGAAGCCGCGGTGGTTGCTGTTGCCGGTGAGCGAGCCGAGATACCAGGGGTCGCCGTGGGCGACGGCCCTCGCCTCGGCCATCATGCAGTAGGGGCCGCCGCGCTCCACGTCGGCGATGAAGTAGCCCAGCGGCTCGTCCTTCCCGACGTTCGTCTCGTGCTCGTTGAGCGAGTAGTGCCGCACGAGGGCGAGGCCGCCCCCCTTGGTGCGATAGGCGTCGAAGGGCCGGGGCGAGCCGACGGTGTAGAGGCGGTTGTACGTGTAGGTGAGCATCACGCCGTCGGCGTCCTTGTAGCTCTGCGGGTCGTTGGGCGGGCAGGCGTGGGCCATCTCCCACTTGTCCCAGTTCTCGGCGAACGTGGCGAGGCCGCGGAGGTGCATGTCCTTCGCCACGGCCTCGGCGAAGTCGAAGGGCTTGACATACTTGTAGTGGGCCTCGTCCTTCAGGATAGCGTCCCAGGTCTCCATGTCGTCGTTGGCGACGACCTGCATCCACTGCCAGGCGTTAGGCTTGCCCTCGCCCGTGATGGTGCGGGGCAGGGAGCGGCCCGGCTCGCTCGTGTCGTTGGTGTAGAGCACGAAGGCGTCGGGGCCTAGCTTGGCCCGCAGGTGGTCGCGGAGGGCGTCGAAGAAGGCCCGCCGCTTGGCGAACCACCACTGGTAGTACTTCTCCCGCAGCGCCTTGTCGCCCTGGAGGTGCGAGCGGGTGACGCGGGCGCCGTCGTTGGCCTCCTGGGCGAAGGCCCGCAGGTTGGCGTCGTTGAAGCTCACGGGCATGGCGGTGGGGCGCTGGCGGAACCAGGCGCCCACGAACCTCGCCTTGTCCTTGTACTTCGTGATCGTCAGGTCGAGCATCTTCTTCGCGTCGGCGATGGTGTCGGGGTCCGTGATGTCGGCGTTGGCCTTCTCGCACCAGGTGATGTGGGTGTAGGTGTCGCCGCCGTCGAGGCGCTTGCAGCGGTGCTGGGAGCCGAGGGCGAGCGCCTTGTCCTGCCCGATGCTGCCGCGGTACTCGTAGTAGGGCAGCACGGCCAGCCCCCGCTTCGCGGCCCGCTCGAGAATCGCCGCCCAAAGCCCGGGGGTGGACGACTGGTTGACCCAGGCCGTGCCCCCGCCCTCGGCGGAGTCCCAGCCCTGGTTGTGGCCGAACTCCAGCAGGTCCTTCCCGAAGGTGTCTATGCCGAGGAACTCCATGACCTTCATCTTGTACTCATACCAGTCGGGCAGGTCTTTCACGCCGCGGAGGTTCTCGGCCTGCTCTCCGGGCTTGTGGCCGAAGGCGACCACGCCGTCGGCCATCTCCTCGCGCGAGAAGACGTGGCGGCGCGGCAGCCCCTCGGGCGGGAAGCGCAGCTTCACCGCCAGCGCCGCGGGGTCCGCGACCTCGAAGAGACGGATCTTCGAGACGGCTGCCCCCGCGCTCAGGGGGTCCTGGAACGCCGGCGGCTGGGCAATCGCCACCCAGAAGCCGTCGGCGGGCACCAGCGGCCGCGGGCCGAGGCCGCGAGGACGCTTTATCTCCGGGAACCGGTCGTGCAGGTAGAAGAGCTGGGTCCAGCGCTGGAGCTTGCCCGAGAGGGGGTATTTCAGCGATTCGGGGTTGTTGGGCACGTACTTGCCCTTCAGCACGTCGCCCAGCGCCGTGCCCGTGGCGAAGCCGAGGACGGTCTCGCAGCCCCAGTTGCACACCCACATCGCCCGCGGCTGGTCCTCGGGGTACTCGATGCTCAGGACGTAGCATCCCCCGGCCTTCAGCCCCTTGCCCTCGCCCACGCGGTAGGCGAAGAACTTCGCCTCGCCCTCCTTGTTCGGCAGCACGCGGCAGGGCGTGTCGAGCGCCTTCTCCACCTGGCTTGCGCCCTTGGGGAACTCAAGGGATAGCAGGTCTTTGTTCGCCTGCGCGCAGTCAATCTCCTGGACCAGCCGCTGCTTGCCGAAGGGCGGCCCGGCGTCGGCCAGCTCCCCCTCTGCCCCGAAGCCGAGGCGTGCAATCCACAGAAGGCACCCGACGACGGACAACCCGACCGAATGGCCATTCATGCGCATATTCCGCCCATCTCGAAGCACATCTCCCCCGACTTCGGCGGCTGCGTCACCGACCCGATGTCACGGAGCTCCTTCCCGACAGTCTCCTTTCGCACTGACGGGGCATGGTGCTCGGCGCAGAGAATACCACGGCGGCCCGGCGAATGCAAGGTGTTGACATGCCGTCATATTTCCTGTCTATTTGAGGCTCTCCGGGCTTTCA
>VGYV01000007.1 GCA_016872855.1 Planctomycetota bacterium | reverse complement strand
AGGGGGCTAGCCCGCATTTCTCAGAGCCGCTTCGGGGTTCTTTGTGGGTAGCCCCCAGGGGTTGTGGTTGTCGGTCGGCGCGAGCAGCTGGCGATCCAGCGCCGGCACCGGTGTATTTCGGCGTAAGTCCTTGCCATGCCTATGCTGAGGGAGGTAGAAGGGTTCCTCGGCTTGGCGCCCCCCTTGTGGGCACCCACAAGAAAGCCCGGAGAGCCTTCTCAGAAAAAGCCCAAGTCCCGAAGGGACGACAGGGTTTTGCCGGCGGCGTGAGCCGCCGGATCGCGAGGCCATCAGTGTTCAGCCCCAGAGGGGCGGAAGAACATGCTCTTCCTTCCGCCCCGTCGGGGCTGGCCCTTTCTTGGCCACCTTCCCGGCGGCTTACGCCGCCGGCAAAGCCCTATCGCTCCCCCGGAGCTGGGCCGGCTCATGGGAAATGCGGGCCAGCGGTCACCCGGCGCGCAGAGCTCCTGGCACCGCTGCTTGGCATACTCCCAGGCCGAAAAGTGTTTCCCCTCGGGCTCGGGGACGACGTAGGGGTCGTCCCCAAAGCTCGCGTAGCGTTGATAGAGATCGTCGGCGTTGGCTCCGGGCTGGTACGCCTTCTTCAGCCAGGCGTCCACGATCCGCTTGGCCGCCGCCACCGCCCTGGAGTATGTCTCGTACTCGCCGTGCTCGTACATCTCGTCCTCATCCCCGTGATGGAAGTTATCAGCGACATAGACAGTGAACTCGCCCATCCGGATGCCCCCCGAACAATGCTTGCGCAGATCCGCCTGGCTCTCGCAACGCCTACGTTGCACCGTGCTGATGCTACCCCTCCGCGCGGCTGTGTCAAGAGCCGTCGCCAATCCGGGGCATCGCCCTGCCCCGCAATCGCCACGGCAGCCACCCGCCAGGCCCGCTGTCGCCCTTGACCCGCCGCACGCTTTCGGGCATGCTGGATAAGTATGAGTGGATGGCTGGAGGAATGGACGGGTGGATGGGTGGCAGACAATCACCCATTCCTCCACCCATCCATTCATCCCGTCTGGCTGCGGGCCCAGGTCGCGTTGAGAAGGGAAGCCTATGTCGAATGGTATCGTGTTCCTTGTCGGAGCCGGCCCGGGGGACCCAGGGCTGATTGCGGTGAAGGGGCTGGAGGCGCTGCGCCAGGCCGATGTGGTGGTTTACGATGCGCTGGCGAACCCAAGGCTCCTGCGCGAGGCGCGGGCTGACGCGGAGCTGATCAGCGCGGGGAAACGCGGCGGATGCCATACGATGAAGCAGGATGAGATCAACGCGCTGCTCGTGGCGAAAGGCAAGGAGGGGAAACGGGTGTGCCGGCTGAAGGGCGGCGACCCTTTCGTGTTCGGGCGCGGGGGCGAAGAGGCTCTGGCGCTGGCCGAGGCAGGCGTGCCTTTCGAGGTGGTGCCAGGCGTCACCGCCGGCATCGCGGCGCCCGCCTATGCGGGAATCCCCGTCACGCACCGAGGGCTGGCGGCGTCCGTGGCGTTCGTGACGGGGCATGAAGATCCGACGAAGGAGGCGAGCGATATAGCCTGGGACAAGTTGGCGACCGGCGTGGGCACGCTGGTCTTCTACATGGGTGTGAAGAACCTCGCCCAGATCGTCGAACGGCTCACGGCACGTGGCTTGGCGGCGGAGACCCCCGCGGCAGTGGTGCAGTGGGGCACGTCGCCGCGGCAGCGGACGGCGGTGGGGACGCTGAGCGATATAGAGGAGCGTTCGGCGGGGATCGAGGCGCCCGCGGTGCTCGTGGTCGGCAAGGTCGCCGCGCTGCGGGAACAGCTTCGGTGGTTCGACCTCCGGCCGCTCTTTGGCCGCCGAATCGTGGTGACGCGGGCGCGGGCGCAGGCGAGCGAGCTGTGCCAGCAGCTCGAGGCGCTCGGGGCCGAGGTGATCGAGATGCCGACGATTCGCATCGAGCCGCCGGCCGACTGGGCGCCGCTCGACCGAGCCATCGCCGAGCTCACGAGGGCCACCGTTGAAGGCGGTCCCTGTGGGCGGGGCCTCCGTGCCCCGCGCGGGGCAGAGACGCCCCGCCCACAATCACCCCCTTCGCCAGGCTTCCAGTGGGTCCTGTTCACGAGCGTGAATGGCGTAGATGGCTTCTTCGGGCGGCTCGCTCTGGCCGGGAAGGACGCTCGGGCGCTGCCGAGGGTGGCCGCAATCGGGCCAGCGACGGCCGAGCGCCTCGCAAGCCACGGGATCCGCCCGGACTGCCAGCCCGAGCGGTTCACAGGCGCGGAACTCGTCCAGGCCCTCGCCGCGCAGGAGTCCATCGCCGGCCAGCGCGTGCTCCTGCCCAGGGCCGCCGACGTGCCGGAGACGGTGCGCAAGGGGCTTGAGGAGGCCGGCGCCGTAGTGACCGAGGTGGACGCCTACCGCACCATCGTGGGTGGAGAGGCCGACGAGGAGGCGGTCGAGCAGGTCGCGGCCGGCGGGGTGGACTTTGTTACCTTCACCAGCTCATCCACGGTCCGCGGCTTCGTGCAGGCGTTGGGGCCGGCCCGCGCCGCTGCCCTCCCCTCTTCCGTGCGCCTCGTCTCGATCGGCCCTGTGACAAGCGAGACGGCGCGCGAGCTGGGCCTGGCCATTGCCGCCGAGGCCGAGAAACACACCATCCCCGGCCTCGTGGCGACCCTGCGGGACCTCTGTACCGTCCAGTTGCCCTGAGGACTGCCTGAAGGCAGGACTCCAAACGCAGCCAGCCACTTGTTTGGAGTCCTGGCTTCAGCCAGTCCTCGGCTGCATGGAGCCGGGCGCCCGCTGCGTCTGGTTTGAGCGGCGGGGGGCGAGTTGGTATAATGTGGTCTGGCACCTCTGGGCAGGAGCGGACGTGCGGCGCGCGCTGGCCATCGTGAATCCCATCGCGGGACGCGGCAAGGGCCAGGAGCGCCTCGCAGAGGCCCAGCGCGGGCTGCGGCAGGCGGGGTTCGCGGTCGAGGTGGCCGTGACCTCGCGGCCGGGCGACGCGCGGGCGGCAGCCGCGGCAGCCGGGGCACACGACCTGCTGCTCGTCGCAGGAGGCGACGGCACGCTCAACGAAGTCCTCAACGGACTCGACATGGACCGCCCCGTGGCGCTCCTGCCGCTGGGGACAGGGAACGTGTTGGCTAAGGAGCTTCGCCTGCCACGGCGTGTGAGCGGCTTTTGCGCGATGGTGGCGCGGGGGCGCGAGCGGACGCTCGACCTGCCCGCGGTGGAGGGGCGGCGCTTCGTCTCGATGGTCGGGGCGGGCTTCGATGCTGAGGTCACGGCCCGCTTGGCCGCCGAGCGCGCCGGCACCATGCGGATGTGGCGCTACGCGCCGCTCATCGTGCGCTGCCTGGCCCGCTACGGGACGCCCCGCATCAGCGTGTGCGTGGACGGCGCGCCGCCCGTCGAGGCCCAGGGCTTCGCCCTCGTGAGCAACGTTGCCAGCTATGGCGGCCCCTTCCGCATCAGCCCCTGCGCAAGGCCGGATGATGGGTCGCTCGACGTGTGCGTGCTGCCCCACGGCGGGTTCGGGCGCTACCTTCGGGCCATCCTGGCGCTCTTGGCACGCTGCCAGGGGCTCAGCGGCACCCGCTGCCTGCGGGGCCGCTCGGTGCGCCTGACGAGTGCCGAGCCGGTGCGTTACCATGTGGACGGCGAGCCCGCCGGCCTGCTGCCGGCGACGATAGAGATGCTGGACAGAAGGGTGCGTTTCATCGTGCCTTGACGGAGAAAGGAGCGGGCACACAGGTGGAGCCGAATGCGAGCGGTGTCGTGGCGCGCCTGGCCAAGGCCGCGGCACGCAAGGACTACGGGGCGGTGGAGAGCCTCTGGCTGGAGCTGTTGGAGGCGGAGGCGCTGCCCGCCGACGAGCTGGCGCGCGTGCTTGGGGGCATTGTGGACGCTGGCGATGGCGCCCGCGCGCTCGACCTGGTCCTCGCGCTGGCCCCCGAGCTGATTCGCGCCTCCCGCTACGCCGAGGCGCTGCCGTTGCTCCGCGCCGTGGCGCCGGCCGCGAACGCCAACGAGGAGGTCCGCGCCGCCCTCCTCGACTGCTACCGCCACGCCCGCCAGGAGGTGCCGCACCTCGGCGCCTGCCTGGACCGCTCCGGCCTGCTCGCCGCGGACGACCTGGGCGCCGCCGTCGCGGCCCTCGACAAGCTGCTTTCGTACCGCGAAGGCGACTACTTCTACCACCCGGCCGGCTGGGGCGTGGGCAGCGTGAAGGGCTTCGACCCCCTGACGGCCCGTGCCACGGTGGACTTCGAGCGCAAGCGCGGCCACCAGGTGCCCATCGAGAACATCGAGGGCATGTTCGTCCGCCTCCCCCCCGACAGCTTCCTCGTCCTGCGCAAGACCGACCCCGCCCGCCTCGCCCAGGTGGCCACCGACGACCCGGCCCGCCTCGTCCGCATGGCCCTCGAAGCCCTGGACGGCCGCGTCTCGTGCCGCGCACTCCGCGACCTCATCGAGGGCGTCGCCATCCCCGCCGACGCCTGGAGCAAGTGGTGGGCCGCCGCACGCGCCGCCCTCAAGCGCGACCCCTACATCACCATCGGCACAGGCAGCAACCCCATCCTCACTCTCCGAGCCCAGCCCCTCACCTACGACGAGGCGATGTCGGGCCGCTTCGCCCGCCTCAAAGACCTCCGCCACCTCACCGAGGCCCTGGCCGAGTACGCCCAGCACATGGGCAACGAGGCCGATCCCGAGGCCTTCCTGCTTCCCGCGGCCCGCACCATCGCCGCCCGCATCCCGGCCGAGCGCAACGCGGGCGAGGCATTCGAGGCCGCCTCCCTCCTCACCCGCCTCGACGCCGACGCCGGGCCGTTCCCCGCCCCCGAGCAAATCGTCGAGCAGCACCGGGCGAACCCCCTCCCCCTCCTCAACGGCCTCACAGGCAACGCCACACGCTCCCAGGTCTTCCGCATGCTGCGGGACCGGGCGGAGAAGCCGGCCGAGCTGTGCCGCCTGGTCCTCCTCGGCGGCCCCGACAGCCTGTGGGACGCCGCGGCGGACGGCTTGCCCGCGGATGGCGAGCCACCGACGATACAGACCTTCGCCGAGGAGGTCCTGGCGAACCCGCGCCGCAACCTCACCCTGTTCGCGTGGGTCTGCCGCAACCTGCTCCTGCGCCGCTGGACAACGCCGGCCACGCCGGCCGAGGTCTTCGAGCGGCTACTGACAGAGGGCGATGTGCTGGCCCGCCGCAAGGCCCACCAGCGCGGCGAGTGGACCCCCTTCGACCAGGGCGACGAGATGGCCGACATCCGCCAGGCCCTGCGCGCCGGCGACCTGGCCTACTTCGACGCCATGCTCGACGCCATGAGCGAGGCCGAAGCCGTCCGCCTCCACTTCCGCATCCGACAGAGCAGCGTGCTGCCCGAACAGTTCGCGCGCATCCTCGAACGCAAGATGGTCCGCCGCTTCCCAAAGCTCCTCGTCGAGGAGGAGCACAAGGCCGAGGCCCCGGCCGTCGAGTACATCTACAACACCGCCGCCGCCATCGCACGCCGACGCAAGGAGCACGACCACGTCGTCAACGTCCTCATCCCCAAAAACAGCGCCGACATCGCCAAGGCCAAGGACTCGGGCGACCTGACGGACAACGCGGACTTCCGCGCAGCCATCCAGGAGCAACACGTCCTCAACGCCAAGGCCATCGAGATGGGCGAGGAACTCCAGCGCGCCCGCCCCATCGAGCCGGCCATGGTCCACACCGAGCACGTCTCCATCGGCTCCCGCGTCACCGTCGAAAACGCCGCCACCGGCGAGCGCCGGACCCTTTCCATCCTCGGCCCGTGGGACTCCGATGCGGAGCACGGCGTTATCGCCTATGTGGCCCCGCTGGCCCAGGCCCTCCTGCGCCGCCGCGTGGGCGACGAGGTCCCCTTCTCCCACGCCGGCGAGGCCGCCACCTACCGCATCGTCGAGGTCGCCAGCACCTTCGACGCCCCCGCCGAGGGCGACGGCGAGTAGGCGGCTCGCCCCAGTTCGGGAAGTCCCCATTGTTGTCCATTGTTGCGGCCCCAAAAAGGGGCCGCAACAATGAGAGATTGGCGATTCTCGCACTTACAGAGCGTTCCACCCATTGTTGCGCCTGCACGCGCACACCCACTTTGCGCCACCGGGGGCGCTCTCGGAGGCGGCCACCGGCGCCGCATGTGTCTATGCCCCAGTGGTTTACGCATGACAAGGCCCCGGTCCGCATGGCCTCCGCGCTCCATTGTTGGGGATCTCGATGCATCCGCGATCCCCAACAATGGGTACGCCGGCCGCGCCGCCTCCCGCCCAGGGGACACGCCGGCCCTCTCCCTCTCGGGGACCGGGCCTCCGGCCCTCTCCCTCTGGGAGAGGGAAGGGTGAGGGCGCCGGGCATGGGCCAGCGCCCGGCCCCGGAGCCCTCACCCCAGCCCTCTCCCAAAGGGAGAGGGAGGCCGGGCGGCGGCGCCAGCTATCCGGCGGCCGGGCAGCCGGCCGCCGGCGGAGTCTCCGCCGCGCCGGGCGCTTCCGTGGCGCCCTCCGGCCGCGGCCTCGGCTGCTCGCGCAGCCGCCAGAGCCATCGGGTGCCGTAGCCATCGTGGTAGTGGACCACGCCCAGCGCTTGCTTTGCGTCCCGCAAGGCGTTCGGGGTGAACCCCGCCGCGCGCGCGTGGTTCGCGATCTCCCTGTAGAGCATAGCCCCGCCGGCCAGCAGCTCCCGCAGCCACTGCACGACCTCCTGACACCGGGTCGGGGCGGCGGCCCGCGCCATCGCCTCGTCGGCGGTCCACTGGACAGGCTCAGCCTCCCAGGCCACCACAGGCACCCCCGGCGACGCGGTGCTCGGCACGATGCGATAGGCCAGCCCCGGCGGCGGGGCCGCCAGGTTGCACTTGAGCGGCAGGAGCAGCCGCCGCCCGGGCGTCGCCGCGTCGGCCACCGCGCCCCACGCCGAGCGCGACGCGGCCACAAGGGCCACGTTGCCCATCGCGCGGTACAGCATGGGGCCTGTGGCCCGCTTGTTCAGGTGGCTGATGCCCAGGACGGCGGCGCCGGTGCCCGCGGCCAGGGCCTGAAGCGGCGCCATGGCCGCCAGCACCGCCCCGCTGCTCCCGGTGTCGCGCCGGCCCAGATAGGCGTTCAACGGGTCCAGGACCACCAGCCGCACGTCGCCCCGTTCCACCATGGCGTCCGCGACCTCCGGCAGGTCGCGCGCCATTGAGAACGCCCACGTCGCGCGGCGGCCGGGGTGCCCCGTCACCCGCAGCGCCGCCACCTTCATCGGGTCGCCGCCGAGGGCCTCGAGGCGCGGCCGGATCGTGTCGTCCGCGTCGTCCTCCGCGCTCAGCACGAGCACACGCCCGGACGGGGCCGTCCCGCCCCCGTCCGGCCATAGCAGGCCGCGGCTCACCCGCGCCGCCATGTCGAGCGCCAGGAGCGACTTGCCGAGCCCCGGATCGCCGACGAGCAGACTCACCTTGCCCAGGGGAATCCGCCCCGGCCAGAGCCACTTCACCCCGCCACCCGCGCCCTCGGCCAGCCGGGCGAACACTGCTTCGGCCTCCGGCGCGGTCACGTACCGCCGTTCCAGCTCTTCCGCAGTCATGTTCTTTCTCCTCAAGCACTTACGAGTGTCCCACTATGCTGCCCTCGCAGCGCCCAGCGACGCCTTGGCCTGCTACGGTGGTCACCTCCTCTGGCTTGGCCAGCCCTGGCGCGTGGCTACGGTGCCGGTGGCGGCTCCGGCGCCCTGCGCGTTGGCTGCCGAGCCATAAGCCGCTGTTATGTATGGGATTGCGGAACAAGAGGATTGTTCAGCGGCCGCCATTCGAGGAGGCCACTGGGCCGGCGGCTCCAGCCGCCCACCCTTTCGTGAGGACGCGCTGTGGGGCAGCGCGACCTGTCACGACACCAGTATTATACTCTACCCGCGGCGTTTGTCAAGCGCTCCACTGCGAGAATTTCTAGCCGAACTCATGGGGACTTGCGCGGAGCGAGACGGACGGGGCCGCCTGCCGCGGGGCCCACCCGCCCGTGTTCGTACCTGGCGACCCCTCTGTCTGTGTGCGAAGTGCATCGCCCCACAAATGAAGGGACAAGCTCGCTGCCATCGCACTGTCTTGCTCCCAGAGGGAGCGCAGTTGGTTGCCGGCGGCTTCAGCCGCCGGACTCGTGCGCCAGAGATAGAGAAGTCCCGAAGGGACGGCAGACACCTGGGGCGCGACGCGTCCGTGAAGGCTTCTGCCGTCCCTTCGGGACTGGGCCGTCTGTGCGCCGCGCTCCGGCGGCTGAAGCCGCCGGCCACCCACGCCAGTCCCTTCGGGACTGCGAACGACTCATGCGCCAGAGATAGAGAAGAAGCCGCCGGCCACCCACGCCAGTCCCTTCGGGACTGCGAACCTGTCCCCTTGTCCGTGGGGCATTGTACTAGGTCTTGCTCCCACAGGGAGCGCAGTTGGTTGCCGGCGGCTTCAGCCGCCGGACTCGTGCGCCAGAGATAGAGAAGAAGCCGCCGGCCACCCACTCCAGCCCCTTCGGGACTGCGAACCTGTCCCCTTGTCCGTGGGGCATTGTACTAGGTCTTGCTCCCAGAGGGAGCGCAGTTGGTTGCCGGCGGCTTCAGCCGCCGGACTCCTGCGCCAAAGATAGAGAAGTCCCGAAGGGACGGCAGACACCTGGGGCGCGACGCGTCCGTGAAGGCTTCTGCCGTCCCTTCGGGACTGGGCCGCCTGTGCGCCGCGCTCCGGCGGCTGAAGCCGCCGGCCACCCACGCCAGTCCCTTCGGGACTGCGAACCTGTCCCCTTGTCCGTGGGGCATTGTACTAGGTCTTGCTCCCACAGGGAGCGCAGTTGGTTGCCGGCGGCGTAAGCCACCGGACTCGTGCGCCAGAGATAGAGAAGTCCCGAAGGGACGGCAGACACCTGGGGCGTGACGCGTCCGTGAAGGCTTCTGCCGTCCCTTCGGGACTGGGCCCTCTGTGCGCCGCGCTCCGGCGGCTGAAGCCGCCGGCCACCCACGCCAATCCCTTCGGGACTGCGAACCTGTCCCCTTGTCCGTGGGGCATTGTACTAGGTCTTGCTCCCACAGGGAGCGCAGTTGGTTGCCGGCGGCGTAAGCCGCCGGACTCGTGCGCCAGAGATAGAGAAGTCCCGAAGGGACGGCAGACACCTGGGGCGCGACGCGTCCGTGAAGGCTTCTGCCGTCCCTTCGGGACTGGGCCGTGGGTGCGCCACGCTCCGGCGGCTGAAGCCGCCGGCCACCCACTCCAGTCCCTTCGGGACTGCGAACGACTCGTGCGCCAGAGATAGAGAAGAAGCCGCCGGCCACCCACTCCAGTCCCTTCGGGACTGCGAACCTGTCCCCTTGTCCGTGGGGCATTGTACCAGGTCTTGCTCCCAGAGGGAGCGCAGTTGGTTGCCGGCGGCTTCAGCCGCCGGACTCGTGCGCCAGAGATAGAGAAGTCCCGAAGGGACGGCAGACACCTGGGGCGCGACGCGTCCGTGAAGGCTTCTGCCGTCCCTTCGGGACTGGGCCCTCTGTGCGCCGCGCTCCGGCGGCTGAAGCCGCCGGCCACCCACTCCAGTCCCTTCGGGACTGCGAACGACTCCTGCGCCAGAGATAGAGAAGAAGCCGCCGGCCACCCACTCCAGCCCCTTCGGGACTGCGAACGACTCCTGCGCCAGAGATAGAGAAGAAGCCGCCGGCCACCCACGCCAGTCCCTTCGGGACTGCGAACCTGTCCCCTTGTCCGTGGGGCATTGTACTAAGCCGGGGTCGCCTCGCTCGGCGCCCTCTCCCCCCTCAGGAGCGCGTACTCGATGCTGTCCACGAGGGCCTGCCAACTTGCCTCGATGATGTTGTCGCTGACGCCGACGGTGCCCCACACGTCGTCACCGTCGGTGGATTCGATGACGACGCAGGTTCGGGCGGCGGTGGCGGCCTTGGGGTTGACGATGCGCACCTTGTAGTCCACGAGCTTCACCTCTTTGAGGCCGGGGTAGAAGTCCTCGAGGGCGGCTCGGAGTGCGATGTCGAGGGCGTGGACCGGGCCGTCGCCCTCGCCGACGGTGAGGCGGGACTGGCCTCGGACTGTGAGCTTGACTGTGGCCTCGCTGATGGGCGCCCTGTCGCCGCCGCGCCTCTCGACGATGACGCGGAAGCCCTGGAGGTCGAAGAAGGTCTTGTGGGTGCCGAGGACTTTGCGGACGAGGAGTTGGAAGGAGGCGTCGGCGGCCTCGAACTCGTAGCCCTGGCTCTCGAGGTTCTGGACGGCGTCGAGGATTCGACGACTGGTGGCGCGGTCAATGCGTGCGTCGAGGCGGCGGGCCTTGGCCATGACGGCGGAGGTGCCGGAGAGCTCAGAGATGAGGATGCGCCGCTCGTTGCCGACCGCGCGCGGGTCGAGGTGTTCGTAGGTCAGCACGTTCTTCTGCATCCCGTCCACGTGCAGGCCGCCCTTGTGGGCGAAGGCGCTGAGGCCAACATAGGGCTGCTTGAGCGGGGGGTTGAGGTTCGCCACCTGATAGACGTAGCGTGAGACGTGGGTGAGATGCTGGACGGCGCCGGGCACCAGCACGTCGCAGCCCATCTTGAGGGCGAGGTTGGGGATGACGGCGCAGAGGTCCACGTTGCCGCAGCGTTCGCCGATGCCGTTGATGGTGCCCTGGACCTGTGTGGCGCCCTCCTCGACGGCGGCCAGGGTGTTGGCGACGGCCAGGCCGGCGTCGTCGTGGACATGGATGCCGAGCTCGCCCGCCACGATGGCGCGGGCGGCTCGCACGGCCTCGCGGAGGGGGGCGGTGAGCGTGCCGCCGTTCGTGTCGCAGAGCACGATGGCGTCGGCGCCGGCGTCCTCTGCGGCCCGGATGCACGCGAGCGCATAGTCGCGGTTGCGGGCGAAGCCGTCGAAGAAGTGCTCGGCGTCGAAGCAGACGCGGCGGCCCTGGGCCTTGAGGTGGGCCACGGTGTCGCGAATCATCGCCAGGTTCTCTTCGAGCGGCACGCGCAAAACGTCGGTCACGTGCAGGTCCCAGCTCTTGCCGACGATGGCGACGGTGTCGGTCCCGGCGTCGAGGAGCGCGCGGAGGCCGGGGTCGTGGGCGGCCGTGGTCTTGGCCCGTCGGGTGTTGCCGAAGGCGACGACGCGGGCGTGGCGGAGCGGGCGCCTGCGAATCTCATCGAAAAACCCAGCGTCCTTCGGATTCGAGAGGGGGTAGCCGCCCTCGATGTAGTCCAGCCCGAACTCGTCGAGGCGGTGGGCGATGGCCACCTTGTCAGTGAGGGAGAAGGTGACGCCTTCGGCCTGTGCGCCGTCGCGGAGGGTGGTGTCGTAGATCGCGATCCGCGTCATGCGTGGCTTCCTGGTCCAGGCACCCTCAGCCCATGCCTTACACCGAGGACTGGCCTTTGCCCCCAACCTCGGAGGTCGCGCCGCCCTGCCCGCTTCGCGGGAACCGAAAGCGGTGACTTCGTCACCGCAGTCCATAGTCCACGTCCCTTTGGCGCGGGAGGGTTTTGGAGTGCGGCATCGGAGATGCCGCTTTGGGTCCCCGCGAAGCGGCCTCGTGGCCACAAGCCGCCACCGAGGGAGGGGAGGTGAGACCAGTGCCCATGACAGCCCACTGCGTCACTCCTGCGCAATTCCGTCAGGGGCAGAGGCCAGCACTTCGGGGTTGACGAGGTTGGGTGGGGTCTCGCCGCGCAGGACGGCGAGGAGGTTGGTTGCGGCGAGGGTGGCCATGCGGGTGCGGGTGCCAATGGTGGCGCTGCCCAGATGCGGGGGGATGACGGCGTTGTCGAGCTCGGCGAGGCCGGGGGCGAGGCGCGGCTCGTCCTCGAAGACGTCGAGGCCGGCGCCGGCGATGCGGCGCTCGCGAAGCGCGGCGACGAGGGCCGCCTCGTCCACCACGGGGCCGCGGGACGTGTTGAGGAGGATGGCGGTGGGCTTCATGGCGGCCAGCTCGCGGGCGCCGATGAGGTGGCGGGTCGTGGCATCAAGGCTGACGTGGACGGAGACAAAGTCTGATTCGCGGAGCAGGGTATCGAGGTCCACGCGCTGTGCGCCGACGGCTTGTTCGAGGGCTTCGTTCTGGACCTGGTCGAAGTAGAGGACTCGCATGCGGAAGCCGCGTGAGCGGAGAGCGACGGCGGTGCCGATGCGGCCAGCGCCGATGATGCCGAGGGTGCGGCCGCTGATGTCGGCGCCGAGGAGTAGCATGGGGGACCAGCCTGTGAACCGGCCGGCCCGCGTGTAACGGTCGCCCTCGGGGATGCGGCGGGCGGCGGCGAAGAGGAGCGCCCAGGTGAGGTCGGCCGTGGCGTCGGTGAGGACGCCTGGGGTGTTGGTGACGGCGATGCGGCGGGCCGTGGCGGCGGCCACGTCAATGTTGTTGTAGCCGACGGCGCAGTTGGCGAAGACCTTGCAGCCCGCCGCGGCGTCGAGGACGGCGGCGTCAATCGTGTCGGTGAGGAGGCAGAGCACGGCGTCGCGGCCGCGCACGGCGACGAGAAGCTCGTCGCGGGCCAACACGCGGTCGTGGGGGTTCACCCCGACGCGGGCGCATGCCTCGACGAGCAGGTCAATGCCCGGCTGAGGGATAGCGCGGGTGACGTAGACGTTGGCGTCGAGCTTGGGCAATCGGAGGCTTCCGAGAAGTGTGGCTTCTGGTCCTGATACTCTGTGACGTTCCCTGGCCCCAACCCTCCCCCTACCCCCTCCCTTGAAGGGAGGGGGGTTCCAAACCCCTCTCCCTCTCAGGGAGAGGGTCGGGAGAGGGTAGGACTTGCAGCCGGGGGAGCTGCCTGACCTGGGCCGATACTCGGGGTCACTTCTCCTTCTCGGCCTCGGGGGGCTTGCGGTCCTTGGCCGGGGAGAGGATGACGGTGACTTTGGAGCCCTTGGGCGGAGCGGCCTTGGTGTCAATGGCCAGGGCGCCGTACTTGCCCGCGGCGGCGGGCGGGAGGTCAATGACGCTCGCCGTGTCGCCGAGGAGGCCGATGAGCCAGTTCTCGGCGTCGCCCAGGTAGATCATGCGCTTCTCGTTCTCGGGGTCGGGGAAGAGGAAGGAGCCGAAGAAGACGAAGGGGGTGGCCTCGATGTGCCTCTTGGATTCGAGGTGGACGATGAGTTCGCGGGGCTCGACTGTGACCTCTTTGCGTTCGCGGGTGAAGCGGAGGCGGAGGTCCACGGGGTCGCCCTCGCGGAGGACGACGCCCGGCTCCTTCTTGTCGCGGACGCGCGGCTTGAGGCCGAGGGCGAGGAGGGCGGTGTGGAGGACGCTGGGCTTGCAGGGGGAGGAGATCATGGATTCGTAGTCTTTGAGGGTGTTCTGGCAGATGAGGAGCTCGAGAGGGTATTCGCCGAGGCAGAAGGTGCCGTCGAACTCGATGGTCTTGGCCTTGAGGTCGAGGCGGAGCCCTGGCAGCTCGGGCTTCTGGCCCTCGCCGGCCAAGGCACAGGCGAGTGCGGCAAGCGCGACAAGCAGGGCTGGGGCAGAACGCGGCATCAGCGGGCCTCCATCGGCAGGGGGTCACCGCTGCCGGAAATTGATGCTCTTGAACCTCAGCCCGTTCAGGTAGTCCATCGCGGTCATGATCCAGCCGTGGTGGGCATTGTCGCTGGGGTCGAGGATGACGGGGTCATTGATGACACCCGGGACTGCTGCCCGGCGGCGCAGGGCCTCGTGGAGCCTCGCCGCGTCCATGGGCACCTGGTCGAGGACGTAGAGGGGCTGGGCATTGTCGCCCGAGGTTCCCGGTCGGACGCGGATTTCGATCCACAGCTCGGTCTTGAGCTCGAATGGGTCCTCGGGCTTCGGCTTGCCCATCTGCGGCAGGTCCGTGTCGAGCTTCCGGTCCAGCTCCTTGAACTTCATGCCCACCATGAAGAACAGGAGGAGGAGGAACACGCAGTCAATCATGGGGGTCATGTTCAGCTCGGTGAGCGTGACCCTCTTCTTCGTGTCCTGGCTGATGAGAGGCATTGTGGAAGGCTCCTCGCTCTATGAGGTCCCTCGGCAGCGTGGGGCTATGGGCCGCCCTCCATTTGGGCCGGCTCGATGCCGAAGGAGACGCGCCAGATCTTGATGTTGTGCTGGACGCACCAGAACATGAGTTTCCTGATGAACCTGAAGGGCGTGCGCTTGTCGGCCTTGATGAGGACCGTCCTGTCGCTCACCCCCTCCCGGGTCCTGGTCAGGCGGGACTCGGTGATCAAGGCGTCAATCACCTGGTCATCAGTGCGCTCGGTGCCGCTGATGAGCATCGCCCCGTCCTTCATGACGTTGATCACCAGGCGCTCGGGGTCCGGGTTGTCGTCGGCCTTGGCGTTCTCGATGTCCGGCAGCAACAGGGCCTCGATCTCGTCCTGGCGCGTGAGCTCGGTGACGGTCATGAAGAAGAGGTTGAGGAGGAAGACGCAGTCAATCATGGGCGTCATGTTGAGCTTGGTCAGCATGATTCGCCGGCTGGGGCTCTTGAGCATCTTGTCGGACCTCCACAGGTGTGGCAACGGCGCCTGGCCTACTTCTTGCCGCGGAAGCGGTCCATCAGCTCGCTCACCGTGTTGCCGGAGGCCAGGACGTTGGAGACGATGCGGTTGGCGATGTACTGGTAGGCGCACATGACGGGGATGGCAACGGTGAGGCCCTGGAAGGTGGTGACGAGCGCGACGTTGATGTTGCCTGCGAGGACGGAGGGCTTGACGACGGTCATCTCGGCGATCTTGCCGAAGGCGCCGATCATGCCCTGGACGGTGCCGAGGAGGCCCATCATCGGGGCGACGTTGCCGATGAGGGAGAGCCAGCTAATGCGAAGCTGGTAGTTAGTGAACTCCTCTTCGGCGGCGGAGGTCATGCCCTGCTGCATGGCCTCGAAGCCGGCATCGAGGCGCGCCAGGCCGGCCCGCACGGTGTTGGTGAGGAAGTTGCGCTCGACGTTGCACAGCTCGAGTGCCTCCTCGTATTGCTCCTCGTTGAAGAAGTCGTTCAGCTCCTGCACCAGCTCGGGCGGGCACATCTTGTCGCGGCGGAGGGTGACGCTGTGCTCGATGATGAGCGCGAGGGCGACGGGGGAGAGGGCCATGATGATCCAGCCGATGACGCCGCCCTTGTTGAGCTGGGCCAACAGGGACGTGCTCCGCTCGGGGGCCGGCTCCCGTTCCGCGGGCCCGGGGGGCTCAGGCTCCGCCTTCTTCGGCGTGACCTCGACCGTTCCCGGCTTCTCCTTCTCGCCCTCGCCCGCCACGGCCGGCGTCCACGCCATCGTCAGGCCCACGGCCACCACCGTCGCCGCCAGCATCGCCGCCAGTACCCAACCCATCCTGTTCACTTGTCGGTCTCCTTTCTCGGGGCGCCGGCTTTCACTGCGCCGGGCACGCGGGTGTAGGGGTTCTCCGGATAGCGGTCCGTCAGCTCCCGCATCAGCTCTGCTGCGCGGGCTTTCTCCTTCAGCCGGTCGAAGCACTGGGAGGCGAAGTAGAGGGCCTCCATGTGCTCGGGGACGAACTGGGCCCTGGGGTAGAGGACCACGGTCCAGAGGAAGGCGAGGAGCGCGCCGCGTAGGTCTTCGTCCTTCTTGGTCTTGGCGTGCTGCTTGAGGAGGGCCTGGCCGAGGGCGTTGTGGCACTGGGCCTCGGTGCGCTGCATGCGGGCGGTGGGGGTGGGGTGCTCGACTTCGTCGGCCACGCGGGGGGCGAGCCTCTTGATCAGGTCAGTGAGCTCCGCCACGGCCTTCTCGGGCTCGCTCTGTTCGAGGAGGACCATCGCTTCGAGCATCTTGCCCTGTATGTACAGGTCGTGCTTGGGGTCCGTGATGACGGCGAGGACCTTCTTGGCGCACTTCATGGCCTCGTCGGGCCGCTTAGCCTCGAGGTAGGTCTTGCCCTGCCAGAGCGAGGCGGTGGCGAGCCAATCGCTCCAGCCTGGGGTGTCGCCCTTGGGGATGGCCAGCTTGGCCAGGCTGCCGAACTGTGCGAGGGCGGGATCCCACTTCTTGGCGGCGAAGAGGGCCTTCCCCAGGCCCAACATGGCGTCAGGCACCCAGCGCGACTGGGGGTGGGCTTGGAGCAGTTCGCGGAACTTCGCCTGGGCAGCATCGAGGTCGGCACCCTCCTCGAGGTAGCAGAGGCCAGCGAAGTAGAGGGAGGCCGGCTCGATCCAGAACTTGCGGGCGTTCGGGGTCCTTGGCGCATTCTCGAAGTAGGTGATAGCCTCGCGGTAGATGCCTTGCTCGCGGCGGTCGTGGCCGCGCTTGTATGCCTCGGGGCTATCGCCGTAGTCCACCTGGATGATACGGCTCAGAGGGAAGCTGCCCTTGCCCTGGGCGGTCTGGATCTCGATCCCGTCCATCGACTCGGCGAGGATTGTGCCCCGCTCGATGATAGGGTCCTTCGCGGTCTTGAGGTGGACGGCGTCGGTGACGACGGCGCCGGCCTGGGCCGTGGCGGCCGCCAGGAGCAGCAACAGGCCGCCCGCCAGCCGCGCGAGAGGGGGTCTGGGGGTAGTGGGTCTCAACGCTTGTCTCCCTTGCTCACTGCGTCCCTGAGCTTCTTGAGGATGCCGTCGAGCGCGTCCAGGAGTTTCCGCTTCAGCAGGGACTCTGGAAGCGCTCTCACTTCCTGCTGCACCTTGGCCGCCAGGTCGAGGAAGTCTTTGGGCGCGCCTTCCCCCGTGGTGACGGGGTTCGCGGCAATGCCCTCGGAGACGACGAAGAGGTATTTGACGGCCTCCTCGTGGTCACCTTCGAGGTGGGCAGCCCTGCACAGGTAGAGCATGGCCACCCAGTGTTCGGGCTTCTCCCGCGAGGGGTAGTAGTTCTTCACCCGCTCCGCGAAGATCAGCTTGGCTTCTTTGAGCTTCGTCTTCGTCTCGACGTAGGCTCGGCCCAGCGCTTCGAGCACCTGGGCCTGGAGTGGGTGGCGCGCGGGGAGCTTGGGAGCCTGCTTGCCGGCCTCCTCGGCCCGCCTCTTGATGTCCTCATAGATCTTCATCCGCTTCTGGTGCTCGGCCTCGTAGCGGCCGTTGGCGTCCTCGAGGACGGTGATGCCCTCGCGCCAGTTGCGCAGGTGGAAGTAGGCGTTGGCCAGGATGAGCTTGACCTGGACCAGGCGGTCAGGGTCGGCCTCGCCGGGGCGGAACATGCCGAGGGCCCTGGGGGCGAGCTCGACGATGCGGCGGTAGTCGGCGTTCTTGTTGTCGGAGACCCGCTTCTCGAGCTGGCCGAGGACGTAGTGGTAGGTGACGAGGGTCTGGTGGGGGGCGAGGGAGAGGAGTTCGAGGTAGAACTCGAGGCCGCGGTCGCGAGCGGCGGCGGCGCGCTTCTCGAGGTCGGCCTTCGCGGCGCCCGTGGCCTTCTTGGCCTGCTCTTCGAGGCCCTTGGCCACTTCGTTGTAGGCCATGGCGCCCATCTTGCAGGCGTTGGGAAGGTAGCGGAAGTCCGGGAACTCCCTGAGACGCCTCCAGGCGTCGTCCAGCGGGGCAAGGGCTTTGGCGGCCTGGTCGGCGTCCTTGCCGGTGGCGATGACGTAGGCGGCGTGCATCCGGGTGTAGAGGATGAGGGGATACGCGACCGCCGCCTCGATGCCGGGGTAGTCCTGGGCCAGATTCCCTGTCAGGTCGAGCACCCTGGCGGGCTGGTTGACGTAGTCCTTCAGGAGCGTGTCGCAGTAGATGGTGATGGTGGAGCCGATGACCTCGATGAGGCGCTTTCGGTCCTCCGCCGCGTCGTCGCCCTTGAGCTCGGGGAGCCTCTTCCTGGCGAAGTCGAGGCAGCCTTGGAAGGCTTCGAGCGCGCCCTTGAGGAGGCGTTGGCCGGCCAGGGCGGCCCGCTCCTCCTTGGGGAGTGCGAGGAACATCTCGCGGAGGATGATCGCGCGCTCGTGGAGCGCGTGGGGGTAGACCCGGGACTCCTGACGCACGCCGTCAAGGAGCTTGAGAGCTTCGTGGAACTTCTTCTCGCCGCGCAGCCGCCGCGCCTCGGCGATGGCGTGGCCCTCGGGGCCCTCGATGCTGAGGGACTCGGCCCACAGATTCGCGTCACCGAGGAGCTTCTTCTCGAAGGCGATCTGCGACGGGCTGGCCTTGTCCTTCACGCTCCGGTCGTACTGAGCGCGGATGGCGGACACGGCGGCCTGGGCAAAACCATAGGCCACAGGATGCGGAGGCTGGGGCCTGAGGGACCAACGCGACAGGCCGGTGAAGACGACGTAGGCGGACATGCAGTCGCCACCCGCATAGTAACACTTGGCGACGCTGTCCCAGATCTTGCGCACCTGGTCGGGCTCGGGCTTGGTGCGGCCGGCGACCTCGGTGTAGAGCTTGGCGGCCTTGAGGTAGGCCGCGCGCGAGCGCTCGGGGTCCTTCTCGCGGAACCTCTCCCCCTCCTCGAGCAGCTTGCGGATCATGATGTTCAGGTCGGTGAGGGAGAGTGGCCGGCGGCCCTTTTCGCGCCAGGTCTGGACGAGGCCGGCGTACTTGGGGTCGGGGAGCATCAGCTTGGCTTCCCAGACGCCGAGGGCGATCTCGTAGGCCATGCCATAGAGGCGCTCGCTCTCCTTGGCGGGCTTCTTGGCGTCCTCGGCGGCCTTGCCGCGCGCGGCATATGCCTCGGCCAGGAGGACGAACGACTCGGCGAGGGCCTTGGCGTCGTATTGCTTCTGGATTTCCCCCTCATCGAGGTTCTGGAGGATGTCGGTGACCCGCTCGCTGACTTGGTCAATCGGGAGCTTGGCCGGCTCCCATCCGCGGCCTGTGCGCCGGCTGATCATGTCGTCCAGGACGTCGGTCGCCTCCGAGTGCTTCTTTTGGCGGACGAGGATCATGGCCTTGACGTGCATGGCCTCGCACGGGATGGCCAGGAAGTCGAGGTAGGCCTGGCGGTTCTCCCACACTTCGTCGAGCCGTTCGATGGCCTCCTTGTCGCCCTCGGGGCCGAGCTCCATGAGGGCCTTGGCGAGCTTGACGTTGATCTGGGCGAGGCCTGCGGCGCCGCCGAACTCGAAGAGCATGGCCCGGTAGTCCTTGACCGCGGCGTCAATCAGGGCCCGCCACTCCTTGGCGTCGGCGCCCGTCTTCTTGAGGAACTTGCCGAGCTCGACGCGCGTGTCGTTGAGGTAGATGCGCACGCTGACGTGCTCGTTGCGGACGCGGACGAAGTTCGCGTCCTCCTTGAGCTTCGCCAGGCCCTTCGCCTTGTCCTCCTCGGCCTTCTTGGCCTTGGCGAGGTCCTCGAACTCCTTGATGGCGGCCCTGTAGGCGCTGACGGCTTCGGCCTTGTGCTTCGCCTGGTCGGCCTTCGGTGTGTCGGCTTCCTCGAGCATTCGGGAGTAGACGCGAGCCCTGTTAACCGAGAGCCAGGTGATGCGGACCTGCATTTCGAAGCCGCCGCCCTTCTTCTCCTCGGCGTACTTGGTGAAGTACTTCCTGGCTTCGCCCAGGTGCCAGATGCACTGCTGGAAGGCGTCCTTCCCCTTGACGCTCTCGATAGCCTCAACGTGGTATTCGCCCACCGCCTTGTACAGTTCGGTCCGCTCGGGACCCTTGATCGCCGGGTCGTCGAGGAGCTGATTCACCACCTGCTTGGAGAGGTCGGCGTAACCGTGGTTGCGCAGGAGGCGCGAGGCGAACTCCAGCCGGCGGGACCAGGAGGGGGTGCCGGCACAGGCCATGCCGGCCAGGGCGACGACGAGCGCCGCGGTGGCGGCGCGAACAAGCGCGTTCAACGGCTGCCGCATGTCCCTCAATGCCTCAGCCTGTGGGGCCGCACAATGCCAAACACCACGCCCCGCGGCGCACGAGCGATCGCCGGCCGCGGGGCGCAAGCGAGCCGGGACTAAAACGGCCGTCCTGCCTGCCGCACCTGGGCGGCTGGGGCGCTGCCTCGCACTGGCCAGGGCGTGGTCCGGTCGTGGCAGCGGTCCTTTCACGCAAAGGACCAACGGAACCCTCCCGCACTCGCCACTTCTCCTTTCCGTCGGAAGCATACCCCATGCGGCGTAAATCCCGCATCAAATCGGGACGCCCGGGCGTCAAGTTCTCATAAAGATCCGCGACCCCGCTTGCCTTCTCCCGTGCTCCGCGGCACACCAAATGGGTTTCAGCGATTCGGAGCATCCAAGTTGGTTGCATCTCTCAAGGCACCTGTTTGGAGTGCGGGCTTTAGCCCGTATCAGGGCTCCCACGGCCTGAAGGCCGCACTCCAAACCAAATCCATTGCTCCGAATCGCTGAAACCCATTTAGGAACCTGTCCAGGAATCCGCGTGAGGCCGCAGGGCGCGAAAAGGCCGGGACCGGAACGGGCGTGCGGCCCGCCACACGCGGGCGACCGGGGGCGCTCTGGGGCCTAGCCCTCCTCTTCCTCGAAGATGTCGTCCACCGTCTCCGCGCTGATGAGCATGATCAGGCTCCGGCGTCCCTCGATGATATCACGTCCGCGGAAGAGGTAGCGCAGGAGCGGGATGCCCTCGACGAGGGGCGCGGTGGCGATGCCGCTCCGCTCCTCGACGACGGTGAACCCGCCCATGACGATGGTGCCGCCGTTGGGCACGGTCACGGTGGTGCCGATCGAGCGCAGGGTGGTGGTGGGGAGCTGGACGATCATGATCAGGTCGAGCGTATCGTCGTCGCTGACCTGGACGGTCTGGACGCCGTAGGAGAAGGTGGTGAAGCTGACGAAGGTGCGCATCTGGGGCTGGCAGACGAGGGTGATGTGGCGGCGGTCGGCGCTCACGAAGGGCTGGATGTCGAAGATCGTGCCCTCGGGGATGTTGCCGATCTCAGGCGTGAAGTCGCTGCTCACGCGCCGCACGTAGTTGCGATTGCGCAGCACCTGGATGTTGGCCCGCTGGGTGTTGTAGCAGGTCAGGCGCGGGGCCTCGAGCACGGTGCCCTTCCCCTCGTTCATCACGGCCTTCAGGAGCAGGACCAGCGAGTTGTCGTCGAGCAGTGAGTAGCGGACGCCAAGGCCGCCGCTCGGGCCGTAGGCATCGAACTGTGTCAGGCTGGGCACCTGGGGCGCAGGGCTCATCGAGGCCGTGACGTCGTGGGCATTCACCCCCGGCGTCAGCGGCGGCGTCACCGTCGTGTCGCTGTCGTAGGAGAAGGAGAGGTTGAGGGACTCGAGGAACTTCTTTTCGATGGTGACGAAGCGGCCGATCATGTGGACCTGAAGGGTGCGGGCCTTGCGGAAGTCGTTCAGCAGGTCCTCGACCTGCCGCTGGACCTCCGGGGTGTGGACGACAACGATGCGGCCGTTGCGGTACTGGATGGTGTAAGGCTGGGGGGCGGCCTGAAGGGTCTGGTCCCACGTGCTTGGGGCGATGGTGGACTTGATGAACTCGACCCACCCGCGGCCGATGGGCTCGGGGTCGGGGCTGGTGGCCTCGACGATCTGGAAGGGCCTGGCGCCGGGCTCGATGGGGCCGGCGTTGCGGACGGGCTCGGCGGTAGTGGCAGGGCTAAGGAGGGTGGTCACGTCGTACATTTTGGTGACTGGGGCGTCGAGGGTGCCGCCGCGGCCCGTGAGGTAGATGGCGCCGTCGCGCAGGCAGTACTGGAGGTTGCCGAAGCGCGCGACCCAGCGGAGCATGTGCTCGAGGGGCATCCGGGTGCGGGAGATGGTCACGGGAGCATGGCCCGTGGTGGCCTCGGGGTCGAGGATGATATTCACGTTGCCGAGGTTCTGGAGCTGCTCGACGGCCTGTGCGACAGGAGTCTCGCGGAACTCGACGGTAACGGGGGTGGCGAGCTTGGAGCGGAGCTCGGCCTCCCAGGGCTCCATCGGGCCGGCCGCCACGCGGGTCCTGCGGGCCTTGGGGTCGCGGGAGAGCACCACGTCGGGCTTGGGCGGGCGCATCTCCCTCTCGATTCCCGTCAGGAGCGCGCTCTCGCCCTCGCGGCGCTCGCGGCTCTTGCCGCGCCAGCCGCGGGAGGCCTCGGTGGCCTCGCGCACCTGGTCGGTCAGGAGCTGGGCGTCGCGGCTGTCGGGGTCAATCCGCCGCATTTCGGCGATGAGGGCGTTGGCCTTGTCATACTCCTTGGCCTCGAGGAGCTTCCTGGCCTGGTCGCGCAGGACGCGGAGGCCCTGGGCCTGGTCGCGCTCGCGTTCTGACTTCTCGGCGGCGGCCTGGGCCTTGGCGCGTTCGAGGTCGGCCTGGCGGCGCGCGGCGGCGGTCGCGAAGGCGGCGGTGCGGGCCTCGGCAGCAAGCTTCTCGGCGCGCTCGCGCAGGTCGGCAGAGCTCCGGGGATCGTCCACCTGGTCCACGGCGGCCAGGGCGCGCCCCGCTTGCTGGATCGCCTTGTCGTATTCCTTCGCCTTCAGGCACCTCTCCGCCTCAAAGAGGTCGAGCTGGATCTGTTGGCGGAGCACCTGGGCCTTGAAGGCGTGGGTCTGGCGTGTGTGTGCGAGCACGTCGTTGCCGTTGGCCACGCCGAGGGCGGCTTCGGCCTGGTCGAGGAGCTTGCGGGAGGCCGCGTCGGCGGGGTTGAGGCGGAGGGCTTCGCGGAGGGCCTCGCGGGCCTCGGCGAAGGCGCGCTTGGCCACGAGTTCCTTGCCGCGCGCGGCGAGCACCTGGGCCTCCTGGAGGCGTTGCTGGCGTGCGACTTCGGCCTCGCGGGCCGCCTGGCTATCGTCGCGCTGCGGGGAGGTGGCCGCCTGTTCCGCCCAGGCAGCGGAGGCGAGGGCGGCCAAGAGGGCGAGGGCCAGCCATCGCCCAGGCCCGAAGCGGGCCGTCATCACGGGGGTCGGAGCCACTGGCTTTCTCACGGGTCGTCTCCTTTGAGCAGCAGGGCCGGCGGGCCGCATTCCTGCGCCCCGCCGAAGCACGATCGGGCGCGATCACTCCTCGAAGATGTCCGGCACGATTTCCGCGGTCACCAGGACGAGGAGGCTCTCCCGGCTGTCGAATTGCGTCCACTCGCGGAAGAGGTACTTCAGGAGCGGGATGTCGTGGAGGATGGGGACGCTGGCCTCGCCGCTGCGCTCGCGGACGGTGGCGAGCCCGCCGACGAGCATGGTGCCGCCGTCGGGGACGGTCACCGTGGTGGCGATGCTGCGGAGCACCGTGTCGGGCAGGTTCACGCGGCGGTAGGCCAGGAGGCCCGTGGTGGCGTAGGTGAAGCCGCTGGTCTGGAGCGTGGCGCTGTTCATCAGCGTGCGCATCTGGGGCTGGAGGACGAGGGTGATGTAGCGGCGGTCCGAGCTGACAAAGGGCTGGACGTCGAAGATGATGCCGTCGGGCACGTTGCCGATTTCCGGCTCGCCGTCGGAGTTGAGGGAGCGGATGTAGTTGTAGTTGGTCACGGCCTGGAAGTTGGCGCGTTGGGTGTTGAAGCAGGTGAGGCGGGGTGCGGTGAGGACGGTGCCCTTGCGGCGCTTGATGGCGGCCTGTAGGAGGGCGTTGCAGGCGTGGCTGCCCATCCTGGAGCAGCGGATGCTCAGGGGGTCGCCGGCGCCGAGGCCGAGCTCGCCCTCGCCGCCGAGGCTCACGCCGGAGTCGTTGTAGAGGTAGCCGATCAGTGAGCGGCGAGGGGGTGGCACAGGCAGCGTGGGGGGCGGCGGGGTGGGGTTGGGGATGGTAGTGCCTGCCTGCCACGGGTCGGTCGGCTCGCTCACGAAGCCGTAGACCTCGGGCAGCGAGGTGCCGGGCTGGAGCGTGAGGTCGTCGGTCGCCAGGTCGAAGCCCTGGCCCACCAGGTCGAGGTCGTAGCGCTCCAGGAAGTCGGTCTGGACGACCAGGAAGCGGGCGAAGATGTGGACCTGGAGGTTTCGCGCCCGGCGGAAGTCGTTGAGGAGGCGTTCGATCTGCTCGTGGACTTCGGGGGTGTGGACGACGACGATGCGGCCGTTGCGGTAGTTGATGGTGTAGGGCTGGCGCGCCTGCTGCACCATGTCCTTGGTGGGCTCCTCCCAGGTGTCGGGTGCCACGGTGTTGCGGATGAAGCGGACCCAGGTTTCGCCCATCGTGTCCTCGGCCACAACGTTGGTCTCGTCCTCGCGCAGGCCGGGGCGGTTGGAGGCGACCGTTTCGCGTCCGCCGCCGCCCTGGACGTCGGCCTGCGTGCCGCCGTTGAAGGCGCTGCGGATGCACCGGATGGGGATGAGGAGGCTGCTGAGGTCGTAGTTCCGGGTCACTGGCTGGTCGAGGAGGCCGCCGCGGGTGGTGACGAGGATGGCGTGGTCACGAAGGGTGTAGGTGGACTTGGAGAAGCGGCAGACCCACCGGAGGGCGTGTTCGAGGCTCATGGTCATCTTGGGCAGGGTGAGGCGCCGCGTGTCCTTGGCCACCGCGGGGTCGAGCACCATCGTGCAGTCGGCCGCAGCCGACAGGTAGCGGCAGGCCTCGGCGATGGTGGCGTCGCGCAGCTCGACCTCGACCGGCTGGCGGAGCTTGGCGCGGTACTGCTGCTCCCAGGCCTCGATGGGCCGCTCGTCCCTGGCCACGAAGTCGCCCGGGTGCCGCTTGCCGGAGAGGACGATCTTGGGCTTGGCGTCCTTGAGGTCCTTGAACTCGGCATCGAGGTTTTCGAGGAGCTTCCTCTCGCCCTCCTTCCGCTCGGCCTTCATCTTCGCCTCGTCGCCGGCGCCGCCCACGAGCCGCTGGGCCTCGAGACGCAGCCACACGGCCTGGCCATTGCCGGGGTCGAGGCGCTGCATGTCGTCGGCGATGGCCAGGGCCTTCGCGCCGTCGCCCTTCTTCAGCCAGTCCCAGCCCTGGCGGCTGAGGTCGAGGAGGGTGGCCGAAGTGTCCTTCGCGGCGCGCGCCTTGTGCTCGGCGATGGCGGCCTGGAGTTCGGCGGCCTTCGCCTGGTCACCCGCGGCGCGGGCGGCGGTGAGGACGGCCTCGGCGTCGGCGCGGAGCTTCGCCGCGCGGGCGGCGTCGGCCACGCAGCTCACGCTGTCGAGCACGCGCTCGGCGTGCTCGCGCGCGCGGGCGTGTTCGCCCGCCTTCAGTGCTTTGCGGGCCTCGACGAGGCTGAAGTCGAGCTGGACTTGGAGGAGTGCGTTCTTGCTCTGATGCTCCTCCTTCAGGCGCTCGATGAGGCGCTCTGGGCCGGCCTTGGCGGGGTTGCGGGCCTCGGCCTCGGCGAGGAGGCGGGCACACGTTTCGTCGGCGGGGCGCAGGCGCGCGGCCTCGGCGAGGACGCGCTTCGCCTGGTCATACGAGTGCTCGGCGAGGAGGGACCGGCCCTGGTCGAGGAGGCGCTGGAAGTCGCGTTCCTCCTTCTCCATCTGGGCCTTGCGCTGCGCGATGAAGGCCTCCATCGCCTTCGCGGGGTCGGCTGCGCCTTCGCCACGGCCTGGCGAAGCCATGGGCAGCAACAGGGGCAGGGCCAACAGCAGGGCCAGGACGGCCCGTCCCGGGGTTGGCCCCCGCAATGCCCCTACGGGTCCTGCGCGGAACGCTCTTGGAGTGACCACGCCCATGCTCCTTTCGTGGCACCGCGTGTCAGAGGTCGCAGGCTGCCCCCGCGAACCTGCATCGGGCGGCGTGCCGCCCGCAAAGCTACGCTATTGTAACGCGCGCGACTCGGAACGTCAAGTGGTCTATTGCTTTACGCCGCCCTCCTTGCCCTTCACGGGAGGAGCCGTGGCCTTCGTCTCCTGCCAGAGGCAGTGCAGGCGGTTCTTCGGGTCGCGCAAGACCACTCGGTGTCCCTGAGTCTCGCTATATGTCTGAAGCACGATCCGCTGCGTTCCTTTCCACCTGGTCGTCGTCTGCGGGCTCGGGCGGAACACGTTCTGCTCGATGGCGACCAGGACGTAGCGGGTGACGAATCGCGCCGATGCGCCATCCCCCGGGGCCGGGGACGCGGCTTTCGCCTTCGCGGGTCCGCCTTTGCCCGGCTCTGGACCGGCCCCCTCCGCGGCCTCGGGCGCGGGCCGGAACTCCTTCGGCACCTCGCCCACCCAGCCACCGATCGGCACGCGCTCGTAGTCCCGCCACTCCTCCAGCTTCTTCTCCTCGGGAGTCTTGGCTCGCTGCCCGATGTAGATACGGATGTTGGCGTGCTGGGCGTCGCCGCCGAGGTAGACGAAGGTGAAGCGCGGGGAGGTCCAGTAGGAGACGGGGGGGCCGTCCCTGGTCTCGGTCTTCGCGCCCTCTACCTGCGGCTCGAGGACGCTGCGGATGAAGTAGGTATAGGTCACCTCGGCCTCGACATCCATGTCCTCAAAGGACATCTCGCCCGTATCGGCGGCGGGCGCCCCCTTGGTAGGTGGTGCTCCTTTTGGCTCGGGCGGCGCCTCCTTCGCGCTGCCGGGGAAGCCGACGGGGACATCGGGCTTCGGCTTTGGTGCGGGCACCGGCCCCGGGCCGGGCTCGGCAGGCGCCACGGTGCGGCCCGGCACTTTGCCGATCACGCTGTCCTCCTTGTCGCGCTCGCCCTTGCGCCGGACCTCGAAGTAGGTGGGCTCGATGTAGTTGATCACCTTGCCGGGCAGCGTCTTGGAGCCGCGCGGGGCGTTGAAGCGGAGGATCACGGTGCCCAGCGCCTGCGGCCTCTCCCGAATCTCCTCGATCTTGGCCTCTACAAGCCCCGTCTCGATTTCGATGTCGGAAGGAGCGACCATCACGGCCACGCAGAAGCGGTCCTCGTTCTCCAGCATCACCATGACCCGGGCCCAAAAGCCAGCCTTCACCGCCTTGATGACCAGCATGTCACTGGGCGGTTGGCTGTTTGCCACGGGGACTGCGCTGGCCTCAATCTGGCATACCTGGGTCAGCTCCTTGTAGGCGGGGGGGACGTTCAGGTACGCCTTCTCACCCTCGGTGAGTGCGGTGACTTGCGGGGAGCCCACCACCTTGCGCCCCACGGGCACCTGCGCCGCGTCCCGGCCCTTCTTGCCTTCCCCCAGCTCCACGTATTTCCCCCAGTGCGTCTTGGGCGGGTAGAACCAGTTGTGCCTCGCGCCCTCGACAGGCGGCGGGCAGAGGAAGGGCGAAGCGGTCCGCCAGAACGAGGCGTCAATCTCCATGCCCGGCATGGGGGGCGCGACGCGCTGGACGGGCCTGCGCGCGGGCTGCACGACCTCGGCGCCGAAGAGGTTGAGGTAGACCCTGTAGCCCACGAACAGGATGACCAGGCCCAGCACGAGCTTCTCGCCGTGCCGGAAGAGGAACTCTTTGCTGCCGGACAGGTCCATCAACACCCCCTTCGCAAGGGGACGCCCAGCGGCGTGCGGCGGGCCTGGGGCGCCGCCGCGCGACGCTCTCCTATCGCCCAGCCGCCTTGACCGCGCGCCTCACGTCGCGGTTCTCCCTCGGCTTGAAGGTCACGAGGCCCAGCTTCACCTGCGCGAGGCGCGACTGCGGGTCGCGCTCCTTGGGGTCGGGCCTGCCCGTGTAGCGCTCGCCAGGGACGAAGTCGGCCTCGTACCACTGGTTCGCGTCGAACTGGGCGGCCGGCCGGAGCGCCACGGTGATGCCCTCAGGGCTGGTGAAGACGCCGACGCCGGACTTCTCGTCGCCCTTGCCGCCATCGAGGGCGGCCCGGGTGCGACGCCAGAGAGCCGCGTAGGCCTCGAGCTTGGCCCGCTCGAAGTCGTAGCGGCGGTTCAGCCACAGACGGGCCGCCTTGACGTCCGGGAACACGTATTCGCGCCCCTCCCCGAACAGCTCGTCATTGACCGGCGGCAGGGCCTTGTCGGGGGCAGGGGGCGCCGCCTTCTCGAAGTTCCCGACCTCGCCGAGCTCGCGGGCGACCCACTCCAGCCCCTTCTCGGGCCGCTTGGTGGGGTCGGGCACCTCGCAGAGCTTCAAGCGCGCCTCGGTGCGGCGGAGCTGCTCGTCGAGCCACTGCTTGACGACCTCTTCCAGGACCTTCGCCTTATCCGCCGCCTTCTCCTCCGCCTCCTTCGCCCTCCTCTCGAAGGCCCTCGCGGGGAAGAGGACTGATTGGACGTCCATCGTGATGTCGGCGACGTGGCCCGTGATGTCCACAGTCACATATTCGCGCCGCTCGGGCTGGGGGGCGGGCGCCTCCGGTGCCTTGCCGGCGGGAGCGCCCTTGGGGGGCGCAGGGGCAGCCGCCGGCTTCTCGACCACCTTCGAGCGGCTGACCTTGGCGACGGACTCGATCCTCAGGCACAGACGCGAGCCGAGGAGGGCATCGAGGACGCCGTGCAACTTGAGGTAGTTGCAGGAGATGCTGAACTGGATGGGAATCTCCTCAGCCAGCTTGCCTGGCCCCGCCGCCATCGCGGCCCTTACGGCGGCGGGCAGGTGGCGCGCAGGGCCCGCTGCGCCGCTGCCATACGTGATGCTCAAGAGCTCTGCCTCCGCCGCGGCGAGGATCTGGACCAGCTCCTTCTTGACCCAGAACTCCTTCTGCATGGCGAACACGTCGCCGATCAGCACATTGACCGCGGCCAGGGCGCCGACGTCGGCGAAGGCGAGCATGGCAGGGTCCGTGCCCACCTTGTCCATCAGCGGGGTGAGCGCCTTGGCCTGGGCATGGTATTCCGTGTCGAAGCGGATCTTGAAAACTTCGAAGTTCGGGGGCGTCTCCCAGGGGCACGCGCGGTAGGGGGCAAGCTCAGGGGACTCGAAGAGTCCCTCGATGGCCTGGCCCGTGTGCCACAGGAAGAGCGCGCAGTCGCCCAGCTCGCGCCGCACCAGGCGCTTGCGGTCCTTGTGCACGTCAATCCGCTTATCTATGTCCACGATCTCGCGTTCGAGCTTGTCGCGCTGTTCGCGCAGCTTCTCGAGGTTCTCGCGGGCTGTCTCCGCTGCGCTCTGCTTGCCGGTCACGAACCAGAGCGCGGCGATCTCCCCGAGGAGGACTACCCCCATGATCAGCCATGCGAAGTGCTTGCGGACGAAGCCCATTCTCTAACCTTCCTCGCCAATCAGCCCCCGGGCTAGCCAGAGGCCGGCGGCGCCGCGCGGGACGCTCATTCGATCTTCCTCAAGTCATCCCCCTTCGCCCGCGGCTTGGGCCGCGGCTTGGGCTTCGCCTTCGGCTCCGGCGCCTTGGGGGCCGCCGCAGGGGCCGTCGGCAGCGGCGAGCCATCCCAGCGATACGTGAGCCAGAAGGCATAGGCCCATCCCCCAACCGCCTTGTCGGCGGCTGAGCCTTCCGCGGCGGCGCGGTGGCCGATGAGCTCGCCCACGGGGATTATCTCGGGCTGACGGCCCGTCACGTCCACCACCCGCGGCTTCTGCTTCTCCAGCAGGCCGAGGAGCAGGCTCACGTCGTTGTCGGTGAACCCGGTGTCCTTCTCGAACTTCACCTCGATCGTGAGGCCCCGGGCGCGGATGTCCTCGAGCTTTGGCATCCCCACCTTGCCCAGTGTCTCACCTATCAGGCCAGCCACTTCGGCCGGGGGCACCTCGCGGATCGTGTTCAGGCGGAACGGCTCGCGCTCCAACTGGTTCACCGCCCCGTTCAGGTCGTCGAAGAACAGTGCCCACTCGTCGCGCCCCTTCCCCGCCTCGCCGACGGCCGCCAGCCTGGGCACGAGCTCCCCGAGGTCCTTCGCGACGGTCTCCTCCTTTATCTTCGCTTGGCACTCGGCCGTCCGCTTCTTGATCGGCCCCTCCTCCGCCGCGCAGCGGTCAATCTCGGTGGAGGCGGCGTGGTACCCCACGCCCAGCGGCAGGGCCAGCAGGAAGAGCGAGGCCGCAACGTAGGGGATCTTCCGCCGCAGCAGACGCTCGCGCACCAGCTCGCCCGGCATCAGGTCTATGTTCACCCGCGCCAGGCCCACGCCCTGGACGGCCAGGCCCAGGGCCACCGCGTAGCTCGGCAGCTCCGCCTCGAACTTCTCCGCGTCCATCCCGGTCCCCACCCGCACCTTGCTCAGGCGGTCGAGGACCGAGACCTCGTAGTCGAGGCCCTTGCGGAAGTACTCGACGAGCTGGGGGAGCTTGAAGGCGTTGCCGAGCAGGACCACGCGCTCGATGCGGGCCGTGCGCGACTGCTGGGCCTTGTAGTAGCCGATCGAGCGTTGGATCTCCCCGATCAGGTCGTCCACGATCGGCTTCATCGCGCCGAAGATCTTCTCGGCCTGCGTCGAACTGGCCGCCTTCCGCTTGAGGCTCTCAGCCTCCTCGAACGAAATCTGGTACTTCTCCTGGAGCGCCCGCGTCACGTCGTTCCCCGAAATCGCCACGCTCCGCGTCCAGAAGCGCTCCCCGTCTATGATCACCAGGTCCGTGTTCGCCGCCCCCACGTCAATCACCACGGTGCCGCTGTCGAAGCTGCGGTCGTGGGTCAGGAAGTTGTAGAGGGCGAGCGGCGTGATCTCCACCAGCGTCGGCGTCACGCGCGCCAGCCGCAGGTTGGTCAGGAAGCTGTAGACCGTGGCCTTCTTCACGGCAAAGAAGGCCACCTCCACCTCCTCGCCCGGTGTGTCCATGCCGCTCACGGGCTGGTAGTCCCACACCACCTCATCAATAGGGAAGGGCATCTGGGTGCGCGCCTCGTAGCGCACTATCTCCGGGATGCGCTTCTTCTCGACCGGCGGCAGGGGGATGAACCGGGGAAACACGTCGCGGCCGGCCAGGGACACGGCCACGCCGCCCCCCCCGAGGTCGGCCTGATATTGCAGCTCGGACAGGGCGGAGCGGACCCGAAAGTCGCGGTCCCCGGCCTGCGCCGCGTCGGCCCGCGCCTCGCACGCGACCGTGTGATAGTCCTCGATTACCACGGTGTCGCCCGAGCGGCGCACCTTGACCGCCTTGATGGCGGATTCGCCAATATCTATGCCCCAGGCCGTCTTATAGGCCAATCCTGGCTCTCCTCGGCTCTGCGCAGCCCCCAGGGGGCGGGGCAGGTCCGGGCGACGCCCCGCGAATGCCTAACTCCCCTTCCCATTAGCAATTATACATTGCCCGCCCGGCCTGTCAAGCGCAAATTCCGCACCCCTTGCGGCCCCCGTCGGCGGATGTTCCCTTTGCCATTTCTACCGGGCCGCCCGGCCCGTCGGGTGCCGTAACGGATTCGCGCGGCTGGGCACACTAGAAACCAAACCCAGCTCTCGTGGGTTTGGTTTCTTCTTCCCGGCGCCCCCGGTCAGCGCGGGGCCTACGAAGCCCTTATCGAACCGACCGCAGAACCGCTCGGTTCAATAAGGTGTGCCCAGCCGTGCAAATCCGTCACTACGGCCATGGCCCCTCAGCCCCCGTCGAGCACCGCCTGCTCGTCCCACAGAAACCACTGGCCCGTCTTGTTCAGATAGGCCAGGCAGTTCTCAAGGATGTCCACGTGCTGCTCCTCTTCCACCACGAGCCGGCGGTAGAGGGCGCGCGCGTCCTCGCTCGGCGCCGCGGCGGCCTGGGCCGTGTAGTGGGCGATGCTCGCGCGCTCCATGCGGAGCGCCTTCTCGACGGCCTCGGTGTCGCTGGCCTCCGCCGTCAGCTCGCGCCTGAGCTCCTCGCCCAGCGTGGCGAAGAGCGTCACCAGGCGCTCCTTCGGAAGCTCGCCGGCCAGCGCCGCCTTCCGCTTCGCGGCGAGCTCGAGCAACACCTTCTCGTGCCGCCGCTCGTCTGCCGCCAGGCCCTCGAACATCTTCCGGCCGAGCGGGTTCTCCGTCCTCGCCCCCACCTCGGTGTAGAAGGCCAAGCCGTCCCGCTCGAGCTGAATGGCGTACTGGAGGGGATCCGCCTCTGCCATCACGTTCTCCTCAACAGTCCGTCCTGCGGGCGCGCGTTGCGCGCCTCCACCGCGCCCGTATAATAGCAGAAGTGCTTTCGCCCGGCAACAGGCAAATGCCCAGGGGGTGCAGTAACGGATTCGCGCGCTGCCCGTCTTCGTTCGTAGTTCGGCGTTTACGCGGTTCTTCTGTACGCCTTGGCGGCCATGGAAACCGCCTGAAGGCCGAACTACGAACAGAAACACCCTCTCCGGCGCGCAAATCCGTTACTGCGCCCATACCCAGGAGCCGGTTCCCATGCCCCCCACCGTCCTCGGCATCGCCGGCAGCCCCAGGAAGGATGGCAACACCGACGCCTTGCTCCGCGAGGTCATCCGTGGCGCGGCCGAGGCCGGCGCCGCCGTCGAGCTCCTCGCCGCGCGCGACCTCAAGATGCATCCCTGCACGGAGTGCGACCGCTGCCAAACCACGGGGCGCTGTGTCATCCAGGACGATGCCCAAGGCGTCCATGACAAGCTCCTCGCCACCGACCACCTCGTCATCGCCACCCCGATCTTCTTCTCCGCCGTCTCCGCCCAGGCCAAGATCCTCATTGACCGCTGCCAGTGCTTCTGGTCCCTCAAATACACCATGAAAAAGCCCCTCTTCAACCCGCCGCGCCCCCATCGCAGGGGCCTCTGGGTCGCCTGCTGCGGCTTCGACAAGCGCTGGATGTTCGACGGACCCCGACGCACCATCAAGGCCTTCTTCAACGTCCTGGACTTTGCCTGGGCCGGCGAACTATGCTACAGGCACATAGACGCCCAGGGCGACATCCTGGAGCATCCGACCGCCTTGGCCGATGCCTACCAGGCCGGCCGCGCCATCGCGCTCGGAGAGCCCATCGCCTCGACCCCCTGACCCCTGCCGGTCCGCCGCGGCGGACAGAGCTGTCTGCCTTGCCTGACTCGCGTGAGGGCGGCACGGCCCCACCCACTGGCCGCAGCGTGGCGATGGACGACCTAACGTGTTACCTGGCCTAGGTTTGCAGCGGGGCCAAATGCGAGCGGGGCTGCCTCCCTCATAGGCACGGTTTTTGCCGGCTTACAAGGCACGTTTTTGTGCGCGCTTATTCAAGGAGGCGAAGCATGTCCCCCAATGCCCGGCTGCTGCTTCTTATCCTATCCCTCGTTCTCGCCTGCGCCCTCCCCGCCGCCCGCGCCGATGTCATTGACTGGTCCGATGCCGCGGGGAACGACCTGTGGAGCGCTGGAGCCAACTGGACCGGCACCCACACCCCGCCGTGGGCCACCGACATCGCACGCTTCACGAACACCGGCGCCGCGGCCGCGGCGGGCACGGTCACGAGCATCGCCGACGCCCCCTTCGGCGGCGCCATCGGCGGCATCCAGTTCGCCAACACCACCGGC
>VGYV01000006.1 GCA_016872855.1 Planctomycetota bacterium | reverse complement strand
ACGACGCCTGAAGCGCTCGGAAGTGGTGCACCACGTGAACGAGCGCAAGGATGACAACCGGCCTGAGAACCTGATGGTGTTTGCCTCGCCTGAGGGCCACCGGCGCTACCACGATGGCAAGACGGCGAAGATCGTTTGGGACGGCCGGCGGCTCGCCGGCTCGCGCGCGGCCCCCACGGGCAAGCCCACGGGGCCGGCCGTGAAGATGCGAGTGCTGCGGACGGCGCCCGTGCGGTGGCGCGAGTGCGAGTGGTTCCAAGACGACCTTGTGAGCATCGCCCCCGCGGACCTCGCCCGGCTGAAGAAGAACATCCGAGAGAACGGCATCCTGGGCGGGTTCACCATGTGGCAGGACGGCGACTGCAAGTGGATTCTCGACGGGCACCAACGCAAGCTCGCCCTGAGCGAACTGGAGTCAGAGGGGTTGCGGCTCCCGGACACCGTGCCGGGCACCTTCGTGGCCTGCCGCAACCGGAAAGAGGCAGCCGCCGTTGTGCTCCTGCTGCGCTCGACCTATGGCAAAACGGATGATGACCGCCTGGTGAACTTCATTGAGAAGAACGCCCTGGACATGGCGGCGCTCGGGGAGGCCCTGAAGCTCGAGAACGTTGACCTGGGCGACGTGGCGGCCCGCCTCGATGGCCCCGACGCGATACAGAAGGCCCTTGAGGATGCGGTGCGGGACACGCGGCCCGCGAAGCTCGCCACGCGGCTTGTGGTGGAAGAACCTGAGCTGCTGCCCCTAGCCGTGGCGGCCCTGAACGAGCTGCGGATACGCCACACAGTTGAGGGGGGCGGCGGGGAGGTGGAGCCGTGCTGATTCTCCGCAACCGCTATCTGGGTGACATGCTCGGCAACCTCGGCACGCGCCTGGGCTTCTTCGTGCTGGCCACGAAGCCCGTGGCAGTGGAGGCGGTGAAGCTTGCCAAGCTGGACGGCGGCAACCCTCGCCTGGCCGCGGCCGTGAAGCGGGCCTTTGAGCCATACCTGAAACGCTACTTCGCGGGGTTCCGAATCACGACGCCACGCGGGAGCGGCCCGGACTCCCTGATGTACCGCCTCTGGCGGGACGATCCCCGGTTCCTCGCCTGCTTTGACCACGACGCGCCCGCGGCCGTTTCCCACGACTGGCGGGCACGCCTGGGGCACTACCCCGACGTGCCCCTGGCCCGCGACGTGCGCGGCCTGCGGATCGTGCTGCTCGATGACGTAGTGACCACGGGGACGACTCTCGTGGCCCACCTGCTGCCATTGCTGCGGGGCGGGGCGCTGGCGACGGCCCTGGTGCTCACCAGTTGAGGAGGCCCGCCCGTGTACTGGCTCGGGGTGGTAGGCTCGCGCAAGCGGACGGATCGGGAGGCGGTGGAGGCCCGCGTGGCGGCAGAGCTGGCGCGGCTGCGGGAGGCTGGGCACGTGCGGGTGGGCGTGGTCTCGGGCGGCTGCCGGGGCGTGGACACGTGGGCGGTGGGCGTGGCGCAGCGACTCGGCCTGCCCTACGCCGTGCTCACCCCCGACCTCGCCGGGCTGCTGCCCAGCTCGCCGCGGCACGCCTGGGCAGCGCGGTACCACGCCCGCAACGCGGAGGTGGCCTCGATGGCCGACTCGCTTCTCGCGTTCGTGGCCCCCGACCGCAAGGGGGGGACCGAGCACACCGTGGGCTGCGCGGAGCGGGCGGGCAAGCCTGTGACTGTGGCGTGAAAGGGGCCGGCGGAAACTGGTGGCAATCTGCCACCAGTTTTCGCGTGCCACCCTCGCGTGAAAGGGGCCGGTGTGGCTGGTGACCGCAGGCGCACGGCGGTGAAGCGGAGAGGTGGCGCGCCGGCGACTCCGGCGCCGGAGCCGGGGGTGGCCGCGCCGCCCGCGGCCCCGCCGGACAGGAAGCGGGCGGAGGGGCTGGCGCGGCTGGTGACGGCCCTGGAGGCGGTGGAGGAGCAGTCGGCCCGCGGGATGGTGGCGAAGGCCGCGGCCGGGGCTGGCCTGACAAAGGCAGAGCTGGACTCGATCCCCCGGCTGCGCGAGCGGTTGCGGGAGCGCCTGGCGCGAGAGGACGCGGAAGATGAGGAGAGCGACGCGGCGGCCCCGACTGCGACCGCAGAGGCCCCGGGGAGCGGCGTGGTTGACAGGATGGGGGAGGTTGCGGCCCGGTTCGGCCGGAGCTTGCGGCAGGTGCAGAACTGGAAGCGGGACGGCATGCCGGTGCGCTCTGGCGGGGGATACGACCTGGCGGAGATCGCGGCCTGGCTGCGCGAGCGGCACCCTGGCGCCGTGGGCGGGCGGGGCCTGCGAGAGGAGCGTGAGTACTGGGAGGCTCGCTACCGCAAGCTGAAGTGCGAGTTGACGGAATTGCAGGTGAGGATAGAGCGCGGGGAGCTGCTTGACCGCGAGGTGGAGCTGGCCCGCAAGGCCGAGGTCCTCCGCGAGTTCCGTGCGCGCCTGCTGGCCGTGCCGTCGGCCCTGTGCAACCGGCTGGTGGGCCTCTCTGCCCTGGAAATCAAGGGGGCTCTCAAGTCGCGCATCCACGATGCCCTCAGCGAGCTAGCGAGGCTCTGACGTGGCCGTGCTCTACCGATCCGAAACCGCCGCCCTGAAACCACCGGGAAGATGCCGGCCGATGTTGGGGCCGCAGAGGATAGTTGACAGCGGCCTGGGCAGGGCGGGTGTGGGCGGGATGGGGCACGGAACATACCACCCGACGCGGGGGGCGACATGCCCGGCATGCGGGGGGGTGGCGCCCACCTACAGTACGCGGCGGCTGGGCGCGGTGCGGGTGCGATTCCACAGGTGCGGCCGCTGCGGGGGCCGGTGCAAGACGACCGATTCGGCGGGAGGCCTGGACGCATGAGCGACGCGGCCCGCGGCACACCGACGCTGCGCGGGAGCCAGGCGGCCCGCCTGGGCGCGCTCCTGCGGCGGGTGCGGGAGGCGGCCTCGCCCGTGCGGGGCTTCCTGGTGGCCTCGCGGCGGCGGGGGTACGAGTTGCGTGATGCGATGCGGGATGCTGTGGACGAAGCCTTGCGCGTGGCTGGGGGCGGCCGCGTGCCGGCGGCTCTGGGGGGCGTTGCTGAGGCCCTGGCAGAGCTGGCGACGGGCTGTGAAGGGCAGAGGGGCTTGAGCGTGGCAGAGGCGGCCCGGCGGCTGGCAGCGGCGGGCGTGCCGCTGGGCCGGCGGGGCTTGTCGCGGCTGCTGGGCGGGTTCCGCAAGCGGGGGTGGCCCGTGGCCCTGCTGTTTCGGGCGGATGGGAGCTATGACGCGCGGCGGCTGACCCTGGGGACGCTCGGGGAGGCGGGCCGCGTGCTGGCCAGCGCGGCGGCCGCCGTGGGGGCCGTGGTGGCCGATGGCGACGCGGGGCTTGAGGTGGCCTGCCGGATTTTCGGAAAAAGCGCCCCGGACGACTCTGGCGGGGCGGCCTCGCACCCTCTACAATGACGCGCGTTGCCGCGGGAACCTGCCATGCCGGCGGCGACGCCTCCTTGCGGGGGTGGCCGGGCGGGACCGAGCTGAGGCCCGCCCGGCCCCGCCGCCGGGGGCAAGCTGGGGCGCGATGGGGCGCGAAAGGAGAATAGCGACGTGGGCAAGCGACTGTGGAAGCTACTGGCCGGCGGCGAGCGGGCGACGGCTGCCGAGATAGCGGGTGAAGTGGTGGACATGGAGGGCCGGCTGCCGGCGCTGCGTGCGGAGCTGGCCGCGGCCCACGAGGCGGCCGTGGCCGCCGCGCAGCGACGCCTGGCCGGCGCGCCGGGCGGCGCGGGCAAGGAGGCGGCGGAAGGGGAGGCGGCGGGCCGGCTGATGGTGGAGGCCGCGGAGCGCACCCTCGACGAGCTGCGGGCAAAGCTGGCGGCCGCCGTGGAAGCCGAGAGCGCCGCGGAGCTGGCGCCGCTGGACGCCGAGCTGCGCAAGCTGGACGAGGAGCGGGCGGCGGCCGTGGCGGAGGTGCGCCGCTGCGTGGTGGCCCTCTGCGTGGCCTGCTACCACCTGGAGCCGTGGAAGGTGCGGCACGCCCGCGGCGGGCTAGCCGACAAGCTGGCTGCCCGCACCCCGCTGCTCGAGCTGGCGCCCCTGGTGAGGGAGGAGCCTGGGCCTGCCCTGGGCGGGGAGCTGGGCCTGACGTATGCCACCCTGCCCCATGACCTGGTGGAGGCCGTTGAGGACGAGGTGAGGCGGCAGGGGCTCGAGGACGCGGCGGGGACGCTGTACGCGCGCACGGGGGCGGCCCGCAAGCGGCGCGACGCCCTGGCCGCCGTGGGCGTTGAGGAGCGAGTGAAGGCCGCGCTGGCGGCGGCCCGTGAGAAGCAACGGACGGGGGGGACTGAGGAGCACGTGGCATGAGCACGGACACAGGGGCAATGCGGGCCGTGGGGATGCTGCACCGCCTGGCGGGTGCGGTGGGGCGGGCGCTGCGTGACTTGAAGTTGGGGGCCGGGACGCAAGCCGCGGTGCTGGCGGCGCCTGGTTTCCTGCGCGGCCTGACCGCGATGGTGGCGCGTGCCGGCGACGGCGGCGCGCTCGACGCCGCGGCAGGGGTGTGGGTGCGGGCCTATGCGATGGCCTGCGTGGACTCAGGGCCGGCGGCGGAGAGGCCGCGCAGGAAGCCAGCCTGGGCGCATGACGCGGCGCTTGACGACCTCGCGTGGTTCTACGTGCACGAGCAAGGCGGGGAGACGGCGCTTGCCCGCGCGGGCCTGGGGCCTGGCTGGGCCTCCGTGGCCTATCCCGCGGAGCTGCTGGCCGCCGTGCGGGGGGAACTGGCGGCCCGGCTGGCGGCCGACGCGGCGGCGGCTGCCTCGCGGGCGACGGTCGCGCCGTGCAGGCCGCCGCGGGCGGCGGGCGGCTTGGCCTCGGCTCCCGTGGCTGTGGGGGCGGGAAGCGAGGACCTGAAGCTTGCCGCGGCCCGGCTGCTGGTGAGCATGGGCGGGGGCGGGGTGCGGGCACTGTGAAACCTGGCTGGCCACGCGGCCGCGCGGGAGGTGGCCACGGGGCGCAGGTTCGTGGGCGGGGAGGCAGTTGACGCCGGGCTTGTGGACCGGGTGACGACGTGCGATGCGTTTCTTGCCGGCGTGGCTGGCGAGAGAGGAGCCTGACCCGTGGCAATCTCGAAAGACCGACTCGTTGTTGAGGGCGACGCGGCCTCGGCCCTCCGAGAGTACGCCAAGCTGCTCGACGCCAACAAAGCCCTGAAGGACCAGATGCGCGACCTGCGCCGAGAGGCGAAACAGACGCATGCCGAGCACACGGACGGATTGAAGGCCGTGGGGAAAGAGCTGCTAACCACGGTGGGGGGGTATGTGTCGGTGGCTGCGGCTTTGGGGGCCGTGCGGTCGACTGCGGCGGCAGTGAACAGGGAGATGGCGGAGACGACGAAGGTGGCGCGGGGCGCGATCCGCGCGCAGATAGGCGCGATAGTGATGGCTGGGGAGGCGGCGCATGCCCCGGAACTGGTGAAGTGGTTTGGGGAGATGGGCAAGCGACACGACTTCAGCCCTGAGACAGTGGTTGCGGCCTATGAGGGGGTGCGCGGGGCCGCGCCGACGATCTCGCGAGAGAGGATGAAGGCGTTGGTGGAGGCGGCCGCGCCGGCAGGCAAGGCGGGTGTGAGCGTGCCGGAATTGGCTGGCGTAGGGGGGGCGCTGGCCGAGACCTTCCCTGGAATGGATGCGAAGCGGGCGGCCGACCTGGCCCTAGTGATGCAGATGGCCGCGGGCCGGGCCGGGAAGAAACTGTCGGGCGAAGAGGGCAGGAAAGTGCTGGGGCAGTGGGCCGCAAGTGGCGCAGGCAGCGCAGAGTCGGGCCTGGCATTGCTCCTGGCGGCGTACCAGGGGGGGCAGACGGGCGAGACCCTGAAGGTGTTGCAGGATGCGCTTACGACGACGGAGCGCCCGACCGGAGTTGCGGCCCGAGACCGCGCGCTGAGGAAGCTGATTGGTGCCGGTGGCGCAACGGAACGGCTGAAGGTGCTGGGTAGGGATGCGGCCCTGCGGGAGGCGGTGTTTGGGGGGCAGGCGCCGGCGGTGAGCGCGGTGCTGGCGCGGCAGGGCGCGGCGGAGGCGGAGATAGCTGGGGCGGAGGGGGCAGTGGAGCGGGTGAGCGGGCTGACGCGCCGGGTGGACCAATGGAGGCGCGAGCAGTGGATTGCGGCGCAGGAGGCAGGGGAGCAACAGGCGCGGGCGACGGGGGCGATCTCGGCTCGCGCGGCTCTGCGCAAGGCATACCACGCCACGCGGGTCCGGAAGGGGGAGGCGGGCTTGTTCGACTGGCTGGCGGATTTGAATCTGGAGGCAAAGCTGTTTTTGTGGGGGCCTGAGTCGACGGCGGGGCAGGTTCTGCAGGGGAAGGAGCTTGAGACGTTTCGCCGGACGTTCTACGGGGAGGGCGCCGGCCCGAATCTTGAGTCGGCGGCCGCTGAACTGAAGGCGGCGGCTGAGAAGTCCCGGCGGCAGGATGCCGACCTCACGAGCATCCCCGGCGGCGAGTGACGCGGCTGCCCGCGTGTTGTGAGCTTCCCATCCCTCTTGACGCCTTCCTTCCCCGTTGCCAATGGCTGGCACAGGCGGCTTGCGGCCGGCCCGCCGCGGCGCTACCGTGGGCGCCGTGTTGTGACGGGGCCGAGGGGCGGAGTGGCGGGTAAGGGTCCGACCGGACCGCGCCGCCCCTGGCCGGCCCCCCCCCACCTGGGCAGACGCGATGCGACCCGACCCGACAAGTGTGGCACAGCCGCCCTCGGCTGTGGGCAGAGCCGGACCGCTGCCGCCCCCTAACTACGACGGCCTGCTGGCGGCCGTGGGTTACACCTGGGGCGGCGTGGCCCGGCTCGGGCGCCACTTTGCCCGCCGCCTGCGTGCCCACCCCAACGACGTTGAGGACGCCGTGGCCGTGTTCGTGGCCGGCGTGCTCTGGGCGCTGCCACGGGTGGAGCCCGAGCAGCAGGCGGGGCGAGCCTACGTTGTGAAGTGCGGCCTGGGGTTCATGCGCCGGCACCTGCGCCGGGAGCGGCGCCACTGGGGCTGCCTGAGTCTGGACGCGCCCACACTCCCTGACGGCGACGGCACGCTGGGGGAGGCCCTGGCGGAACGGCGGCCCACGGCCGCCAGCGCCGACCTGGACGGCCTCGACCTCGCCCGGCTGCTCGACGGCGCGATGGCCGCCTGCCTGAAGCCCCGCGAGATCGCCGTGCTGCGCGAGCTGGTGATGGCCCACGGCTCGGCGCGGACGTGCGCGGCCCGCTGGCGCGTGTCGAGGGCGCGGGTTTACGAGATGCGCGACACGGCCTTGCGGCGGCTCCGGCGCCGCCTCAAGCTCCTCTCCCCCGCCGTGGCAGAGCTGGCCGCCCGCGGCCCGGACCGCGACGGCGGCGCCCTCCGCGACCTCCGCCACGTGCGCCTGCCTCCCGCCTGCGCGGCCGCCCGCCTGGCCGCCTCCCACTGACGACGGCGAAGGCTCGACGCGCGGGCAAGGCTCCCACTGCCCGCATGCGCTGGCCGCGGCCCCGCCACGGCCTTGCAGGGCGGCTCCCTGGGGCTGCCTGAGAGATTTCCCGGGAAAAAAGGCTTGACTTCCTCGCGCGACGCGCTACAATCGCCCCCGATGAACGCGCGATGCAGGCCCCACCAGAGCAACCGGCCCTGGGGCGCCTGCCCTGAGGGCCTTTCTCATGGACACGGAGCCGCACGACCGCCAACGCGGAAACGCCTGGCAACCTCTGCATCGCGGAGCGTTCATCAGGTCGGGCGGCTCCATGCCCTGAGAAGGAGACTGCGATGGGTAAGATGGGGCGCAAGGGCAAGGGGGAGGCGGGCAAGGCGCCCGACGTGGGGACGCGGCGACGGCGCTGCGTGACCTCGCCGGGCGGTGCAACAGCCTGGTGGACGTGTGGGTGGAAGGGGAGGCGCCCATAGAGCTGGAACGGGTTGCTGCCGAGTTGGGCGCGATCGGGTTCCTCGCCGGCAAGCAAGCCAAAGCGGCCGATGACCTGGTGTGTGGGCTGCGCGCCGACGGCGGGGACGGTGCGGACGCGGCCGCCGACGTGGCCTGCGTGCTCTGGCAAGTGGCCGACGCCGCGCAGTTCGTGGTGAGCCTGCTCGCGGAAAGCGGGGAGTTGAGGGACACTCGATTGGGCGGGCGCAATGTGGTGGCGCTGGCCGCGATGGCCCTGGAGGGCCGTGGTGGGTGAGCGAAACCATTTCCGTGTGCCTCTCTCCGATGGGCGCTCGACGACTCCGGCGGCTGACCAAGCTGCTCGCCAAAGCCTACGGCCTGGACGCCGTGACGAATGGCGCCGTGGTAGAGGAGGCGCTGTTGAAGGTGGACATTGCCAACTTCGGGCCTCATCCGCCCCTGCGGGTGAAGGCGGACCCCAAGTTCCCGAAACCCCAACCGGCCCACAAGGCCACGACGTGAAAGGGTGAAGCAGATGCGGAAGAATGACCCAAGAATAGGCACACCGTTGATGGACGAAGCCGCATGGGAACCTGCGGTGCGGCGTTTCCTTCAGGTGGCCATTAGACCCGTTTCGGCAGGGGAGGCCGCTGATGGGGAGGAGTGTGACCTATTTGCGCTCTGGCGCAGGTGTGTGCCGACTGAGGAGGTTGACAAGCTCTGGGCCGGGAGGCCGGCGTTCGTGGCGGTGCGTGTGGCAGAGGGTGCCAGCAGCGGGTCTGCTGAGCGACGGGCGGGTTCGTGTTGTGGTACAAGCGGCTGGAGAAGGGGGTGTTCCGGTTTCCCTCGGTCGATGCCCATTCCGTGGAGGTGGAGGCGGCGGAGCTGATGTTGTTGCTGGAGGGGATCGACTTGGCCGGCTCCCGGCGGCGGGAGCGCTGGGTGCCGGGCCGGGCCGACGCGGCGGGCTAATTGGGCGAAAGAAATAATCGCGAAGTTCTTGCAGCAATCGTGCGCTTCGCAGGATCAAGGATTATGTGAAGACGATAGACCTGGACAACTTGCCGGCGGAAGTGGATGTGCTCCAGGACCTGGTGCGGACGCTGGCCGAGGCGCTGCACCTGAAGGACGAGGAGATCGCGGCGCTCAAGCATCGCCTGGCGCTCTTCTGCCGGCAGCAGTTCGGCTCGCGCTCGGAGCGGGTGGACCCGGCGCAGTTGGCGCTGGCGTTCCTCGGGATGGAGGGGGGAGCGGAGGCCTGCCCGGCCCGGGGCTGCTCGCCCACGTGCTCGTAAGCAAGTTCGACGATCACCTGCCGTGGCACCGCCAGGAACACATCTTCAAGCGCTACGGGCTGATGATCCCCCGCTCGACCCAGAGCCACGGGGCCGGCTTCTCGGCCGACCTCATCGAGCCCCTCGTCAGAGAGATGACGCGCGAGATCCTCCAGTCGGCCGTGATCCACACCGACGACACGACCGTGCGCGTCCTCGATGAGGCCTACAAGAAGACCACTCGCACGGGCCGCCTGTGGGCCTGCCTCGGCGACGAGAACCACCCCTACACCGTCTTCGACTACACGCCCACGCGGGAGAAGAAGTGGCCCGAACTCTTCCTGGGCGATTGGCGGGGCTACCTCCAGGCCGACGCCTACGCCGGCTACAACGCCATGTTCACCCTCGACGGCATGGTGGAGGTCGCCTGCTGGGCCCACGCCCGGCGCAAGTTCATCCACGCCCAGGGCACCGAAGCCACTTTATATTCAACCGAGGGGAGCGCCGCGGTCCTGACGCCCTTGCGCTCGCAGGTCTCGTGCCTTGACAGGACGCCCGACCGTTCTGTATCATCCCGCTGTGGTGGGAGGGGCGAGGAGCGCCTATGCTTGCCAAGGTCGCCTCAGTGGGCGTGCTCGGCATTGAGGCCTACCCCATCGAGGTCGAATGCAATGTGGTCCGTGGCCTGCGTTACCTCGCTATCGTCGGCCTGCCGGATACGGCGGTCAAGGAGTCTGCCGAGCGCGTTCAGGCGGCCGTCGGGAACTGCCACTATCGCTGGCCCGGCGGCCACATCACCATCAACCTCGCACCCGCCGACACCCGCAAGGAAGGCCCCGCCTATGACCTCCCTATCGCAATAGGCCTCCTTGCTGCGGATGAGCAGCTCGAGGCAATCCGCCTGGGCGGATTCGCCATGGTCGGCGAGCTGGCCCTCGACGGCGCCGTCCGCCCCGTCAAGGGTGTCCTCCCCATGGCGCTCGCCGCGCGGGAAGCCGGCGTCGCCGGGTTCATCGTCCCTGATGGGAACGCTGCGGAGGCCGCGGTCGTCGAAGGGCTGAAGGTCTACCCCGTCCGCACTCTGGACGACGCGGCGGGCCTTGTCACGGATCGCCTCATTCTCGAGCCGAAGCGCGTTGACATCGCGTCCGTGCTCGCCCAGACGGCGGATTACGACGTGGATTTCAGCGACGTGAAGGGGCAGGAGCACGCCAAGCGCGCCCTGACCGTCGTAGCGGCGGGCCATCACAACGTCCTGATGATCGGCCCGCCCGGCAGCGGCAAGACGATGCTGGCCAAGCGAATCCCGACGATCCTTCCGCCCCTCACGCTGGAAGAGGCCCTTGAGGTGACGAAAGTCCACAGCGTGGCCGGCGAACTGCCCCCCGGCCAATCGCTCATCGCCACTCGCCCCTTCCGCGACCCCCACCACACGGCGAGCACACCCGCGCTCGTCGGCGGCGGCTCTTATCCTCGACCCGGCGAGGTCAGCCTCGCACACAAAGGCGTGCTCTTCCTCGATGAACTGCCCGAGTTCAGTCGTTCGACGCTTGAGACCCTTCGGCAGCCCATCGAGAATGGCACCGTCACCATCTCCCGCGCCCTGATGAGCGTGGCGTTCCCGGCAGAACTGCTCATTTGCGGTTCCATGAATCCGTGCAGTTGTGGCTGGTATGGCGACACCCAGCGGGATTGTCGCTGCACAGTGATGCAGATCCGGAACTACATGTCGCGGATCAGCGGCCCGCTGCTCGACCGTATTGACATCCACATCGAGGTGCCTCGGGTTCCTTACCGCGACCTTCGGGATCGGCGCTCGGGCCCGTCGAGCGCCGAGATGCGCGAACAGGTGATGGCTGCTCGCGAGCGTCAGCGGCATCGCTTCGCCGGCGACCGCATCAGCACCAACGCCCGCATGACCAACCGCCACATCAACAAACACTGCCAACTCGACGCCGACACCGAGTCCCTCCTCGAGCAGGCGATGACCCAGCACGCCTTCAGTGCCCGTTCCTACACTCGCATCCTCAAGATGGCTCGGACCATCGCCGACCTCGCCGGCGAGGACCGCGTCCGCATCGAGCACGTAACCGAAGCCATCCAGTACCGCAGCACCGAGCGGCACTACTGGCGATAGCCATTCGTGACCGGCCGGTCCGGTTATCAGGGCTGTGTCTCCACCACATCGGGCGGAGACCGGAGGGGCTGAATCCGCGGCAACTGCTGCCGTTCGGCCAGACGCCCGGAGCGTCCGAGCCGTGGCATCCCGCTCTGGCGCCCAGGACCAACGGCTACAGTCGCCGGGCGTGTCCGCGTCCAGTCTCGCTTGGTGCTCAGCCGTGGGGCGAAGCTCAGATTCGCGCTCATAGGCAGCGAGTGCTGGGTGCCGAAGCTCATGCGGGTAGTGCTCACGCGCTTTGACTTCCGCTGAGGTCGCGCGAAGAGAGTGCATCTTGCGCCGCCACGGCCGGGTCGCTAGAATGGCTCCGGCACAAGGACGGGAGCACGGCTCCGGATGACCGAGGACCTCCGCAGCGATTCCAATGCCCTGCTGGACATCCTGGCCAGATTCGGCGACTGGGACCCTGCCAGAGATACCAAGCTCGTGGCGCTCACGGAGCTTCTGAGCAAGAAGCACCCGCGGGGCAAGGTCATCGTCTTCACCCAATTCGCGGATACCGTTCGCTACCTGGAGGCACACCTCAAGGCGCGTGGCTTGGTCAAGCTGGCGGGTGTCACGGGGGATCCCGCGAACCCTACTGAGTTCGCCTGGCGATTCAGCCCCGAGAGCAACGAGAAGCGCCTGATAGTCCCGCCCGAGAGCGAGTTCCGGGAGCACGGCGCCGACCTCATCTCCCTGCAAGAGGCCATCGACACATCTAGCCCGGCTGGCCGTCTGTTCTACACGATGGTGGCAGCCATGGCCCAGTGGGAGCGAGAGGAGATCGCCGAGCGAGTTGCGGCCTCCGTGCCCGTCAGGGCCAGGCTAGGCAAGTCCACTGGCGGCCAAGCACCCTTCGGCTACCGCTGGCAAGACAAGAGGCTAGTGCTTGATCCCCAGGAGGCACCGGTCCGCAAGCTCATGTTCGAACTGCTCCTGGAGCACAAGCGCAAGAAGGCCGTGTCACGGTTGCTCAATGAGGCGGGCCACAGAACGCGCTCCGGCGCGAAGTTCTCGGACACAACGGGGAGCGAATGGCGTGGTCTGCGTGTTGTCTCAGGCGTAGTGCATGCGGCGGGGCACGACGACGATGCCCCTGGTGGTGACGGTGTAGCGACCCTTGTCGGCTTCGGGGTCGAGGCCGATCTGTGTGCCGTCGGGGATTTCGACCGCTTTGTCAATGATGGCTTGGTGGATGGTGCAGCCGCGGCCGATGGTGCAGTCGTCCATGATGATGGATTCGGTGACGCGTGCGCCTTCCTCGACGCGGACGTTTGGGGAGAGGATGGAGCGCTCGACGTGTCCGCCGCTGACGATGCAGCCTGGGCTGACGAGGGAGTTGAGGACGAGGCCGCGGCGGCCGGCGGGGCCTTCCTCGTTGAAGACAGTCTTGGCCGGGGGATACTGGAGCGGGGCGGTGCGGATGGGCCAGTCGGCGTCGTAGAGGTTGAAGAGGGGGTCCACCTCGACGAGGTCCATGTTGGCTTCCCAGTAGGCGTCGCGGGTGCCGATGTCGCGCCAGTATTTCTGGGGCTTGCGGTTTTCGTCCTTGAAGTCGTGGGCGTAGACGGCGCGCTGCTTGATCATGTGGGGGATGATGTTCTTGCCGAAGTCGCGTTCGGTTTCGGGTGCGGTCTTGAAGTTCTCGGTGGCCTGGCGGACGAGCTCGGGGGTGTTGAAGAGGTAGACGCCCATTGAGGCGAGGCAGAGGCTGGGGGAGCCGGGGATGGTGGGCGCGTCGGGGTCCTTTTCGCGAAAGTCCACGATGCGGGAGTCGCGGTCCACGACGGCGACGCCGAGTCGGGCGGCCTCTTCCTTGGGGACCGGGATGCAGGCGATGGTGAGGTCGGCGCTCTTCTCGAGGTGGGCGTCGAGCATGGCGCGGTAGTTCATCTTGTAGATGTGGTCGCCGGAGAGGACGAAGGTGAGGTGGGGGCGCTCCTGTTCGAGGGTGTAGATGTTCTGGTAGATCGCGTCGGCGGTGCCGAGGTACCAGGAGGTGCTGGTGCGCTGCTGGGGGGGGATGCAGCGAATGAACTCGCCCATTTCGTGGCTGAGGATGTTCCAGCCGAAGTGAATGTGGTAGTCGAGGGAGGAGCTCTTATACTGGGTGAGGACGAAGATGCGGCGGAGGCCGGAGTTGACGCAGTTGGAGAGGGTGAAGTCAATGATGCGGTAGATTCCGCCGAAGGGGACGGCGGGCTTGGCGCGGTCGCGGGTGAGGGGGTGGAGGCGCTCGCCCTGGCCGCCGGCGAGGACCATGGCGATGACCTTCAGGCGCGGGCCGTGGGGTGTGACGATGGACATGGGGTGCCTCCGTGGTCAGGGGTTCTTGGCCTTGGCGCGGTTGGCGAGGACGCGGCGGACCTCGGCGCGGAGCTCGGACTGGTCGGAAGACTTGATGACGTAGGCGTCGGCGGCCCAGGCCATGAAGCTCTCGCGGTAGGTGCCGTAGGCGGTGTGGAGGATGACGGGGATGCGGCTGTTCTCGGCGAGGATGCGGCCGAGGGCCTCGATGCCATCCATTTGCGGCATCGCCACGTCGAGCACTACGAGGTCGGGGGGCTGGGACTGGACGGCCTGGATGGCCTCGGGGCCGCTGCCGACGACTGCGACCTGGTGGCCGTCCAGGCGCAGTTCCTCGGCGAAGAGGATTTGCTGGTTCTTGTCGTCCTCGACGAGCAGGATGTTAGCCATGGGCGTGTCTCCTGGGGGTTAGGAGTCGGCACTGTTCTCAGGGATGGGGAGGGTGACGGTGACGGAACTTCCAGCGCCGGGCCTGCTGCGGATGAGGATGTCGCCGCCGTGGTCGTGGATGATCTTCTGGCAGACGGAGAGGCCGAGGCCTGTGCCGCCCGGCTTGGTGGTGAAGAAGGGCTGGAACATGCTCTCGAGCACGCTCTCGGTCATGCCTTGGCCCGTGTCGGCGATGACGACCTCCACGCGGTCGTCGAGGGCGCGGGTGAGGACCGTGAGCTCGCCGCCGTGGGGCATGGATTCGATGGCGTTCTGGCACAGGTTGAGGAGCACCTGGCGCATCTGGTCGGGGTCGAAGCGGAGGATGGGGCAGTTGGGGTCGAGGCTCTTGTGGACGGTGATCTTGCGCTCGGCGAAGACGTGCTCGTGGAAGGCGCAGATGGCCTCGACGGACTCGTTGATGTCGCGCTCGCGGCACACGGGGCTGCCGGGCTTCGTGAAGTTCATCACGTTGGCCAGGATTTGTTCGAGGCGCTCGACCTCTTCTAGGATGATGCGGGCGTTGCGCTCGACTTTGGGCGTGTCGTCGGGCGAGCGGAGCATTGCGCGGGTGAAGCCGCCGATGGTGGCCAGGGGGTTGCGGATTTCGTGGGCCACGTGGGCGGCTAGGCGTCCCACGACGGCCAGGCGTTCGGAGCGGACGAGGCGGTCGCGGGTCTCCTCGAGTTCGTTGAGCTGTTCCTCGAGGCGCTTGTAGGCGGCCGCGGCGGAGATTGCGAGGCCGGCCTGGTTGGCATAGGTTTGGAGCAACTGGACCTCGTGGCCGCCGAGGGGGTGGTTGCTGAAGACGTTGTCGGCCAGGATGGCTCCGAGGGCGGTGTCGCGGGCGATGAGAGGGACGCAGACGAACTGTCGCGCGCCGAGGAGGGAGCGGAGGTGGGGGGTGACGCCTGGGTCGGCGTAGGCATCGGTGACGAGGATGGGACGCTGCGCGGTGAGGGCGCGGATGGGGACCTGGCTAGTGTCGGAGAGCGGGATGCGAATCTGGCGCGCGAGGTAGCGCATCGCGGTGTCGGTGGACGCGCCGGGGGAGTCGAAGAGGGCCAGGACGTCGTCGAGGGTCTGCGCGCGCTGGGCGAGCTCGCGCCAGATGCGTGCGGCTTCCTCGTGAGAGGCTGGGCCGACGCCGAGGCGGCCCTCGAGCATCGTGCGGTCGTCGTTGACGAGGAGGAGGATGGCGCGGTTGAAGCCGAGGCCGGGGCCTGCGGTGACGCAGGTGAGGATGAGGTGGAGGAGGCGGTCGAGCTCGACGACTCCCTGCATGAGCTCGCTGAGCCGGCGTAGGAGGGCGAGCTGCTCGACGTTGCGCGCGTGCTCGGTGACGTCGAAGGCGAGCATGATGATCTCGCGGACCTTTCCCTCATGGTCGCGGACGGGTGCGAAGATGTGCTCATAGTGGCGGGGGCCGCGCGAGGGGTCGTGGTGGACCTGAATGTCGGTGCGGATTTCGCCGGTGTTGAAGGTGGCCTTGGCCATGCAGTTGGGACACGGGGCCGCGGGGTTGGCGTGGACGACGTGGCATTTCTGGCCGACGGCGCTGCGGCCGCCGGCGAACCAGGTGTTGAGGGTCTTGTTGCTCCACAGGATCGTCAGGTCGCGGTCAATCAGGGCGACGCCTGCCCCCATGGCCGACACGATGTCGTCGAGCTCCTGCTTCTCGCGGACCGTCTCGTCCACCAGCCGCGCGTTCTCGATGGCCTGGGCCACCAGGTCTGCCAGAGTCTCGAGGGCCATCACGTCAATCTGGTCGAATGCGCCGACCTCGGTGCACTCGACGTTGATGACGCCGACGGCTTGGCCCGCGAGCTTGACGGGGACGGCGAGTTCGGCCTTCGAAGCGCGCTCGCCCTCGAAGGCGACGACGTAGTGAGGGTCCTGCGCCACGTCGTTGGCGACCACGGTGATACAGGCGTCGGCGGCGTGGCCGACGATGCCGATGCCGAGGGGCTGGCGGTAGCCGATGGCGGAGGCGGCGTGGTAGGCGCCGGCCTGGGCGCTGAGGACGACTTCGCGTGCCGCGCGGTCCACCATGAAGAGCGAGACATCGTAGTAGTTGAACTGCTGCTGGATGAGGGTCGCGGTGCGGCTGAGCAGGGTCGGGAGGTCGAAGGTAGCGAGGGCGTGTCGTGCGACCTGGTTGATGATGGCGAGGTGGTTGGCGCGCTTGCGCTCGGCGGCGAAGAGCTTGGCGTGGTCGAGCGCGGTGGCGACCTGCTCGGCCACGGCGTGGAGGAGCTCCGCCTCGGCGCCGCTGAATGGGTGCGGCTCGCGGCGGGCGAAGGCCAGCGCGCCGAGGATGCGGTTGGCCGAGACGAGTGGGAGGGCGATGCACGAGACGACGCCCTCCTCGGCGAGGGGGCGGTCGGCGGGGAAGCGGGGGTCGGCCCGCAGGTCGGCGACGCTGAGGGTCTGCCGCGTGCGCGTGACCTCGCCCAGGACGTGGCCATCGAGGGGAATGAGGCTGCCGGTGGGCCGCGTGGTGCCGGGGCTGGCCACGGGAACGAGGAGGCGCAGGCGCTCCCCCGTGTCGTCCAGGAGGCCGAGCACCAGGCGGTCGAAGTCAATCAGGCGGCGCGTCTCGCGGGCTACGACGTCGAGGATCTCGCCGAGCTCCAGCGTGGCATTGATGATCTTCGAGATCTCGTAGATCCCGCTCAGCCATTCGCGTGTCGCGGCCATAGCGTGTCCGTTCTGCGAATCGTCAAGAGCAGGCCAGGCGGTACAGGCGCTGGTACTCCCCCGCACTCGCGTCCCAGGACCAGTCCTGAGCCATGCCGATGCGCATGAGGCGGCGCCACGTGCGTGGGTTGCTGTAGACGCGCAGGGCGCGGCGGATGCAGTGAAGGAGGGCAGCCGGGGAGTAGCTCTCGAAGCTGAACCCATTGGCCGTGCCCTTCGCCAGGCTCGTGGGCGTGCAGTTCGTGATCGTGTCGGCCAGGCCGCCCGTCTTGCGGACGACTGGCACCGTGCCGTACTTGAGGCTGTAGAGCTGGTTGAGCCCACACGGCTCGTAGCGCGACGGCATGAGAAACATGTCGCAGCCCGCCTCGATCTGGTGGGCGAGCCGGTTGTCGAACGTGAGCTGCATGCTCAAGCGGTCGGGGTATTCCCTGCCCGCGGCGGCCAGGAGGTCGTGGAGCTCACGGGTGCCGGTGCCGAGGAGGACGAACTGGAGGTCGAGGCGCGCTAGGTCGGGCAGGATGGCGACGACGAGGTCGAGGCCCTTCTGGACATCGAGGCGCGAGATGAGGCCGAGGAGCGGCACGTCGCGGGCCGGCAGGCCGCACTGCTCCTGGAGAGCGCGCTTGCAGGCGGCCTTGCCCGCCAGTGGTGTCGCATCTTCAATTCGCACATGGCCGCTATGTGCCAATTGAAGATGCGACACCGGGCCGTAGTTCGCGGGCAGGAGCGGGTCGGTCGCCGGGTTCCAGGCCCCGTAGTCAATGCCGTTGAGGATGCCGTGGAGGTGCTGTGCGCGGCTGGCGAGGACGCCCTCCAGGCCGCAGCCGAAGTCTTTGGTCTGGATTTCGAGGGCGTAGCGCCTGGAGACGGCGTTGAGGCGGTCGGCGTGGACGATGCCGCCCTTGAGGAGATTGAGCTTGCCGTAGAACTCGAGCTCGCGCCAGTTGAAGCGCGCCTCGGGCAGGCCGGTGAGGGGGAATGACTGGCGGGGGAACGTGCCCTGGTAGGCCAGGTTGTGCAGGGTGAGGAGCGACCGGGCATGGGCGTAGAACGGGTCGGTTGCGTGCGTGGACTTGAGGTAGACGGGCACCAGGGCCGTCTGCCAGTCGTTGCAGTGGTAGATGTCCGGCGCCCAGTTGAGCGCCTTGGGCGCGGCCAGCGCCGCCTTCGAGAAGAAGATGAACCTCTCGGCGTTGTCGGGGTAGTCCCCCGCCGGTGTGCCGTAGAGGTGCTCCCGGTCGAAGAAGGGCGGGTGGTCCACGAGGTAGACGGGCACGTTGCTGTCGGGCAGCGTCGTGCGCAGGAGAGGCGCCGCGATGGCCTCGCCGCCCAGGGACACGGAGAGCTTGACGCCCGTGTCGCGCACCTGTGCGGCGAACTTCTCGCGTGTCTGGCGGTAGTAGGGGAGGATGAGCGCCACGTCCTCGCCCAGGGCGCGGAGGGACTTGGGGACGGCTCCCGCCACGTCGGCGAGCCCGCCGGTCTTGGCGAAGGGGACAGCTTCGGCGGTCACGAACAGGATTCTCACAATCGGACTCCGGTGCAGGTGCGAGCGGCGAGGGTGTCTCCGGTCAAACCTCGGTGGTGCGGAGGAATTCGGCGGCGGTCTCGGGCGGCACGGAATTGATGTAGAAGCCGGTGCCCCATTCGAAGCCGGCCACCTTGGTCAGCCGCGGAATGATCTCGATATGCCAATGGTAGTGCTCGATGGACCCCACGTCGAACGGGCTCGTGTGGATGATGTAGTTGTAGGCGGGCATGCTCAGGGCGTTCTCGATCTTGGCGAGCGTGGCCTTCAGGCACCGGGCCAGGGCCGCGGCGTCGAGGTGCGAGATGTCCTCGAAGTGCGACATGTGGCGCTTCGGCACGATCCAGGTCTCGAAGGGGAAGCGCGCCGCGTAGGGCTCGTAGGCCAGGAAGCTGTCGCTGTCCAGCACCACGCGGTCGCCGTCCTCCAGCTCCTGGCTCACGATGTCGCAGAAGATGCAGCGGCCGCGGTAGTCGAGGAAGACCTTGCCGCCCCGCATCTCGTCGGCCACGGTGCGGGGAACGGTCGGCAGCACGATGAGCTGCGAGTGCGTGTGGTCCAGCGAGGCGCCCGCGGTCCTCCCCACGTTCTTGAAGACCATGCCGTAGGTGAACCGCACGTCGCGCTTGAGGTCCGCCAGCCGGTCGCGGTAGGCCCACAACACGTCCTGAATCTGCTCCACGCTGAGCGCGGTGAGGGAGACGGCGTGCTGGGGGGTCTCGATGATGACCTCGTGCGCGCCGATGCCGTTCATGCGGTCGTAGACGCCCACGCCGCGCTTATCCAGGTTCCCCTCGATCTGGAGGGCTGGGAACTTGTTTGGCACGACGCGGAGGCGCCAGCCGGGGCGGTTCGGCGCCGTCCCGTGGGCGCGGTAGGCGATGATCTCGGGCGGCGTCTTGTCCTCGTTCCCCTCGCAGAAGGGGCAGAAGGTGGGTGTCGGCTCCTTCGGCTCGGCCGCGAAATCGGTCGGCCGCTTCGCACGCTCCGTGGCGATGATCACCCACCGCCCGATGATCGGGTCCTTGCGAAGCTCGGGCATCGGATGCTCCTTCGGAAACCGATGATTGGATGGGTGGATGGCTGGATGAATGTCAGGCATCCACCCATCCATTCATCCATTCATCCACTCATCCATTCATCCATTGGCTCTATGCCTGCCACATCTCCCGCTCGAAGTCGGGAGTGGGAATGTCGAATGCCAGATTGCCCCTGGTCGGGGCGCGCTCGAGCAGCGTGTCGCCGTCCAGCAGGCTCACGTGGAAGCGCGCGGTCTCGCGGGGCCGGAAGCCCAACTCCTCGAAGGGGCAGGCGACCTCCACGAGGTCGCGCACGGCGGCGCGCCCGTCGCGGCTCTCCGCGCCGCCCACCCGCACGTGGGGCGTGCCGCCGCGGAGCGGGCCGGCCTCGAGCGCCACCTCGCGCGGCTCGCTGAAGGCGACAACGAGGCGCGCCCCCGGCGGCAGCTCGGCCAGCGCGCTGTTCCGGAAGTCCACGCGGAAGTGTGCCTCGCTCTCCGTGAACCCGAAGTACACCGCGCGAATCTGGTCGGCCCCTCCCTTCTCCATCGCACCGCCGTCGCGGCCGCGCTCGTAGAGGCCCGCTCCGCTCCAATCGAAGAACCCGCCCCGCCGGCCGTCCACCGCCCGCCGCACGAACGCCGTCGGGCGCGTGTAGGCCGGCGCCCGCGGCTGCGAGATCGGCTCGTCAAGCACCTGGGGCGGACGGGCACCCAGCAAGCGGTACACATTCTTCAGGTGCCCGCGGAACAGGCGGTCGAACTCCGCATCCTGGGCCGACGAGCGGTCGTCCCCATACCACCAGAACCAGTCGCTCCCCTCGGCCACGAACAGCTCCTCCCACGCCTGCGCGAGGCCATCGGGCGGTGGGGACTGCTGGGCGCGCTCCGCGAGGAACTGGCGGGTCTGCGCCAGTAGCTCCCACCCGCGCCGGTCCTCCGCGTGGCCGATCCACACCGCGAAATCGCTGTTGATCCACGAGCCCGAGAACAGCCGCGGCAGCGTCGCCGCCGGCGGATGGGCCTCGACGTACTCGGCCATCGTAACCGTGCTCACGCCTGGACTCGCGGCCAGCGCCGCGTAGAGCGCGTGGAGGAACGGCATGCCGCTCTCCTGGTAGTACTCCCACGCATTCTCGCCGTCGAGGATGACCGCCACGAAGGCGTCGCGGCGCCCTGCGGCCTTCCCGATGGCGTCGAGGCGCGCGACGAAGTCGCTCGCCGCCTCCGCGGCCGGGCGATGGTAGTAGTGGAAGCCGATGAGGTCGGACAGGTAATGGTCGCGGAAGACCACCGCCACGTCCCGCCCGCCCGCTGCCACGCGGTACGGCTGGTAGAGGGTCTCCCACTCGCGCAGCAGGCCGCTCGAATCCCGATGCAGCGAGCAGCCGAGGGAGCGGCACAGGATGCCCTCATCCGTCGCCATCCAGCGGAGGCCCGCCTCGGCCAGAAGCGGCGGCACCTCGGGGCTGACCGAGCCCTCCGAGGGCCACATGCCGCGCGGCGGCCGCCCGAACGCGGCCTCATAGCGCTCCACGGCGCGCGCTACCTGTGTGCGCGCATCGTCCCCGAAGTCCATCCTCCCGCGCGGCATCGGCAGCTCGGGCATCGCCTCCCGCGCCCGCTCCACCTTGCACAGCAGCGGCAGGATCGGATGGTAGTAGGGCGACACCGACAGCTCGGCCGTCCCCCGCTCCTGGAGGGCGCGATACATCGGCACAATGCTCGCGAGCACCTCGCGCTGCTTCGCCAGCATCGCCGCCTTGTCCTCCTCCGAGAAGCCGCGGCCCTTGCGCACAAAGCCCCTCAGCACAGGATCGTCGGCCAGCAACTGCGGGAAGAACCAGGCCAGCGTGGCCCACACCTGGAGGTCGCGGATGTCCTGCTCCGCGAAGTCGCGCGCGGCCTGCGCCGCCGTCCGCCGCCCGAACCGCCGCTTCGCCAGCAACTCCGCATAGCGCGCGTGCGGACGCACCATCGTCTCCCAGTTCGCCATGAAGAAAGCGCTCAGAACCGCGTGCAGGTCGCCCTCAGCCAGCTCGGCGGCCGGGCGAGCCGTCAGCCGCAGCGCCTCGTCCTCCGCCTCCCCGCGGGCGTAGGCCTCGAGCTGGTCCAGCAGGCTAGGCACCAGGTTGAACGTCAGGTGCACCCCAGGATGCTCCTGGGCGAGCCAGGCCATCCCGTAGTAATCCTTGATCCCGTGCAACCGCACCCAGGGCATGGCATAGCGCCCCCCTGGGCCTTCGCAGTAACAAGGCTGGTGATGATGCCAGAGCAGGGACAGATACACGTTGCCCATAGAACGCAGAACCGTCCGGCGCGCGGGCACACCCCCGCGCCGGCGGGTGAAGGCTCAAGCGAGACCCGATCTGATGGGTAAAGGATACCAGCACATGTGAATCGAGTCAAGGAGAGGAGGCGTGCCGCGTCTTGACAGGGAACAGGTGGCTCGGTAGCATTGAGGTCCTGACGGGTCGCTCGCCTTTGCAGGAAGGAGGCCACAATGGTGACGCAGGACGGGTTTCGGGGGTCTGCTGTGTTCCGGGGTCGCGCGCCGGCTGCGCGCTGCCGCTGCTACGCCCGGCTCTCGGCTCTGGTGCTGGCCGGCCTCACCACGTGCGGCCCGGCCTATGCTTGGGACCCGCTCCTCCACCTCTGGTTCGCAAGGACCAGGGAGGTCCGCGACTGCGCTGTCGAAAAGTACAAGGACGCAGGCCTCCCCGGAAACCTGGTCGAGGAGGCCTACGAGGCGGGCTCTATGGCCCCGGACCTCCTCGTCCTGCCACCGCTGAGCGGAAAGGAAGCAGAGGGCATCCTAGCGTTTCTGCTGGGCGAGGCCCTTCGGCCCGGGCTTGGACAGGCCCTCGGTGCCAAGCCGCCCGACCTCGATGAGTTCAAGCGGCGCGCGGCGCTCAATAAGGGGGTAGGTGACACCTACTTCCACAAGCAAGGGCGTGAGTTCGCGCGACGCCTCTGGTCGACCGCATTGCAAGAAAAGGACCCGAAACGGAAGCCCCGCTTGGCCTCCTTCGCCTTGGGCTGGGCCGCCCATGTCGGGTGCGATGACGCCTTTGACGCTTCCGAGAAGAAGGAAGGCACCAATCTGAACGACACTTCGCTCCTCCGCGTCGCCATCCTTGCGGCGGCCTGGGACCGCGGTGGCTACTGCGTGCGGGAGGTCGCTCAGGATGCCCCCGGCCGCGCCGCAGTCGGCAAGGAGTTCGCAGGCACACTTGTCGCCATCTACAACGACGTTGCTGCACAGGCTAAGGCGCTGGGTCCAGGGCCCGACCTGCGTCGGACAGACCTCGAATCCACTCTCCTCCCCGAGGCTACCGAAGGCATCGGCGCTCTGGCGGCTCTCATCAGCGACACCCTCAAGCTTGCTCAGGGGCTCGGAGATTTGGAGGGTCTGCTCAAAGGCGTCAAGCGCCCTAAGCTCTCGCCATTGGCCGACATCAGCGTCAATGACCCCCTCTTCGTCGCCGAGCGTAAGAGGGAGGGGAAGACTGACGGGAGGACCAAGGAGGAGAGGACAATCGCTCAGGTGCTCGGAATCTACTCCTCGGCGGCGCGCGAGGAGGCGGTTGGATACATCAAGAGCACCGGGCAGCCCTGAACGAGCGCCCAGAGGCGACGGAGAGCCCGTCAAACAGTGGCTGAGGACGAGAATGGGCGCGAGTTGGAAGGACTCCTGCGTGTCGTAAGTGCAGCGCCGGCAATTGCTTGCGGATTTCACGATTTTCGCGGGTCCTCACCCGCTCACTTTGGCCGCTCAGACTCGTTGTACTGGGGGGAGAGAGAGCGCTAAGGCGCGCCAAGTGTGCCCCCGCTCCCTTGAGCTGGGCGGGTCTGGCGCAACGTTGAGCCACATTGGGCAGGTCAGAGGGGAGGGGGACGCTTGCGGCAGAGGTACATGATGTGGCAGAGGGGGCGCCAGGAGTGAAGGGGGACAAATGTGGCCTGGAGGCCAAGTCGGTCGAAGAGGGCGGCAAACTGGGCGGGGGAGCGGAAGAAGACCCGGCCGCGGTAAAAAACGGTGTCCACGGGGCGAGTGAGCTGGAACTTCCACCAGGGGCGCTGGCCGATCTCCTTGACGATGAGTAAGCCATTGTCAGGCAAGGACTTACAGCAGAGGGCGAGCAACTCGTCGCCCTCTTCGAGCGAGCGGAGGTGGTGGAGGACATCGGCGACGATGATGGTCTGGCAGGGAGGGGTGCTAAGTTGAAAGACGTCTTGGACTTGGAACTCGGCGTTGGGGGGTGCAGCGGCGCGGGCGATGGCAATGCGTTGCTCGGAGAGGTCGAGGCCGATGACGTGACGACGCGGGCCGCGGAGGGCGATGTAGTTGGTGAGCACACCGTGGCCGCAGCCGAGGTCGAGGATCGTGCCCCCGGCAGGGACGTAAGCCTCGATACCAGGGACATTTGCGTGCCAGTAGCGGAGCCAGCAGAAGAGGCTCCGCAGGCCGTGGCCGGCGTAGGCGCGGAGGAGCCGACTGCGAGCCTCGGCGCGTGGGACGAGGCCGTGCGCGATCGCCGATTGCCGATTTCCGATTGCCGATTTCAACCCGACCACCTGTGACCTAAGGCCTGACACCGCGGTAGCGGCCACGACGAAGGTCGTGGCGGATGTGGAGAAGGGCGAAGAGGGAGCGAAGGCCGTCACGGAAGGGCCTAACCTTCGACGTGGCCTGGACATGCGTCCAGCGGACTGGGATTTCCTTGATGCGGTAACCGAGTCGCTCGGCAAGGACGAGCACCTCGGCGTCGAAGCTCCAGTCGTCGCGGCGCGAGAGGCGGAAGAGGCGCTCGGCGGCCTCGGCCCGGAAGGCCTTGAAGCCGCAGTTGAAGTCGGTCACGTGGGTGCCGAGGAGCCAGCTGGCGAGTTTCACATATGCCTCGCCCAGAATGTGGCGATGGGCGGGCGGCTTCCCCTCGATCAGGGCGTCGGACGTTCGGCGGGTTCCGATGGCGATGTCGAAGCCTAAGTCGAGGTGTGGCAAGAGCTTATCCAGCTCATCAAGAGGGGTCGAGTAGTCGGCGTCGAGGAAGAGGCGGATGCCGCCCGTCGCGGTGAGCATCCCCTTGCGGACGACATGGCCCTTTCCGCGGTTTGGGGAGGAGGGGAGGAGGCGGACACGGGGCTCGGCAGCGGCGAGCTCGCGCTCGATGGTCAGTGTGGCGTCTGTGCTGCCGTCGTCAACGAGCAGGAGTTCCCACTCCCACTTGCTCGCGCGCAGCCAGACGAGTACGGCGTCGCCCGTGCGGCGGATGTTCGCCTCCTCGTTGAACGTGGGGATGATCACTGAGAGGGACGGGTTCGGCGTTGCCAAAGATCCACCAATCCGTGTGCTGCAAGGACGATGAGGAACGGTTCGAGCGGGAGCCTGTAGCGCGTGATGGCCATGAGGGCCATGTGAAGGGCAGTATAGTAACCGAAGAGGAGGTGGAGGAGCAAGCGCTGGGGCCAGGAGCGGCGGGCGACGAGGGTGCCCCAGATGGCCAGGAGGAGCACAGGGGTGAACGTGGCTCCGGCGACTAGGGCGGCTAGAAGGCCGACCGAAGGCTCGGAGGCGTGAGGCCAGAGGCGCCAGAAGCGGACGAACTTGGCGGCGGCCAATTCGATGAATCGCCGAGGATGGCTGCGGATGTAGGCGAGGCCCATGTTGCGGAACCGAGCGTCAATCTCTGCCTCGCTGAGCGTGTCGAAGGGCTTCCTGTCGTCCGGCCAGAAGCAGTGCCCGCCGCCATCGGCCCGGTCGTTGTTCGTGACCCAGAGGGTGAAGCCGCCCTCGCTGGTGGCGGGGACGAATCGGCCGTGGATGGCGGCGTTGCGGCCCCACCAGGGCGCCATCGCCGCGACGAAGCCCGCGGCCACCAGCGCCGCCTCCCACGCCGCCCGGCCCTTCCGCGGCCGCACCAGAAGCACCCACAGGCACGCGAAGGGCGGGAAGAAGAGGAGCGCCGAGCGGCAGAGCGTGGCCAGGCCCATCAGCGCCCCGGCAAACGGCCAGAGCCACAGGCAGCTCTCGGCCTGCTGCGCGCGGAGCAGGAGGGCAACGGTGAGGGCGAGAAGGAGAATGTAGGGGGCCTCGGTGACGATCTCGCCGGAGTAGTAGACTAGGCGTGGGTAGACCGCGGCGCCGATGCCTGCGATGGCGGCCTCGCGGGGGCCGAAGAGGCGGCGGGCGATGCGCATCACGACCACGCACGTGGCCGCGCCCAGGAGGGCCATGATCACGCGAGCGGCTGCATAGCTGTGGCCGGCGACGCTGTAGATGCCGGCGAGGAGGATGGGAAGGAGGGGAGGGCGGAACGAGCGGACGATGATGGCGCGGTTCGGGTCGGTGAAGAGGCCCTGGTAGTCCCACTTCTGGAGCCCCTTGCCTTCGAGCAGGCTCACGGCCAACTGGTCGTAGCTCGGGGCGTCGGGGCCGAAGAGCGCGCCGCCGCGGAACTGGATGATGCCGACCCACGCCAGGCGCGCGGCGAGCGCCAGGCCGAAGACGCACAGCTCGACGCGGCGTTCACTCGCCAGCCACTTCACGGGATACTTGCTCCAGGCCGGTGACAAAGGCGTCCCACGACAGGTGCTGCTCGGCATAGGCGCGGCAGCGTTGTTCGAGGCCGGGCTCCGCGGCCAACTCGTCGAGGAAGCGAGCCATTCCGTCGGCCAGCCCCTCGGTCGTGGCGTCCCGAGTGAGTAGACGCGGGTCGAGGGGCTGGAGAATCTCGGGCGTGGCCCCGACAGGCGTCCCGAGCACCGGCGTGCCGCATGCGAGGGCTTCGGCCGTGACCAGGCCGAAGCCCTCCAGGGCGCGCGTGGGCAGCACAAAGCAGTCGGCGGCGCGATAGTGGAGGAGCAGGTCATCTTCCGCCACGTAGCCGAGGAGCCGCACGCTGTCTTCCAGGCGGTTCTCCCGCAGTTGTTCGCGAAGCGGCTCTTCAAGCGCGCCGCGCCCGGCGATGAGGGTGAGGACGTTCTTCCCCTGCTGCTTGAGTCGGCCGGTCGCCTCGACCAGCTCCGGCAGCCCCATGCGGTGCTCGAGGCGGCGGCAGGTGAAGAAGATGGGCCTGTCGTTGGGCAGTCGGAGGCGTGAGCGGGCCTCGGCGCGCGGAGGCTCGGGGCGGAAGTGTCCCAGGTCTGCCCCACCAGGGAGCTTCACGGCCTTGGCGAGGGCGCGGGGGAAGAACTTCGATACGAGGCCCCTTGTGAAATCGCTCAGCACCACGACTCTCTTGCTGCGCTCCAGGACGAAGCCGTCCATCCACAGGAGCGCCAGCGCGGCCAGCCCTGGGAACCGAGTGCGCGAGCGCCCGTAGGAACGGCGGTCGAGGCGTTCGAGGAAGGCGAGGGAGTGGAGTGTGGCGACGACGGGCACCGGGCGGAGTGCGCGGGTCCGCAACGCCGCGAATGCAGAGATGGGATGGTGGGTGTGAAGGACGTCGAAGCCGACCTCGCGCTGAAGCTGCTTCGCCGCGCGGCGCACGGCGCGATAGGTCGAGAGGAAGAAGCGAAGGCCGCTGGAGGCCGTCGTGGGGTAGCGGTGGACGCGCATTCCCTCGAGTGTCTGCTCGGCTGGGTGAAGGGGGTCGAGCTGTTGGGTGAGCACGTGCACCTCGTGGCCGCGTGCGGCGAGGCGGCGGCCGGCCTCGTAGACGACGCGGAAGCTGCCGCCCTCCGCGTCGGGATACATCCAGCCGGCGACGACCAGTATCTTCATCGGCTGAGCACCTCCCGCCAGATGTCGAACGTCGCCTGCGCGATCCTCGCATCGGTGTAGCAGTTGAGCACCCGCTGCCGCCCGCGGGCGGCGAGGTCGGAGCGCATCTCGGGCGAGGCCATCAGGCGCCTCAGAGCGTCGGTCAGTGACGCTGCGTCGCCTTCGGGGAACGTCAGGCCCGCGTCCGCAATGACGTGGGGAATCTCGCCGCAGGTGGAGCCAATGACCGGCACCTCGCACGCCATCGCCTCGATGAGCACGTGGCCGAACTGCTCCTTCCAGTGGGTGGCCCCCCGCGACGGCAGGACCAAGGCGTCCATGCAGTTCAGGTAGCGCGGCATCTCGGCGTGGGGCAAGGTGTCGAGGAGCACGGCTCGGCCTGCGAGCGGCGGCTGGGCGAAGCGCCGGGCCAGTTCCTGCCGCAGCGGCCCGCCACCGGCCACGAGAAGGCTCCAATCGCCAGCCAGGTGTGAGACGGCCTCGGCCAGGAGCGTGACACCCTTCTCGTGCACGAGGCGGCCGGCGAAGCCGACGACGAAGCCGCGGAGGCCCAGCTCCTGGCGGAGCGCCCTTTCGTCGCGCTTCACGTAGACGCTCTCGTCCACGCCGAACTGGGGGAGGACGTGGACTGGCCTCGCGAACCCCTTCTCGCGGAGGATCTCGGCGGCGTCGGCGTTGCCCGCGATTGCCGCGTCGGCAGCCGCGAGGACGGCTCGCTCGAGCCGCCCGTGGGGGAAGCCGTGGCGCTGCCGCAGGTTCTGCCAGGTGAAGACGACGACCTTCAACCCCCTCTCCCTCTGGGAGAGGGCAGGGGTGAGGGCGCCAATCCGGGCGCGCTGCCGCCTTGTGTAGCGAACGGCCTGCCAGGCGGCGAGGCTCCACGGCTCCTCCTCGATGTGTAGGAGGTCGGGAGCCAGGCGGCGCAGTGCGCGGGCCGCCCCCAGGTAGAGGAAGCGGTAGTTGTGGGAGGCATAGATCGCCCGGAGCGGCACGATCTGGTAGTCGGAGTGATGGGTTCGCTGCACGGGATAGACGCCGAACTCGCGGCGGATGCGGCGGGGGCAGATGAGCGAGAGCTCGACGCCGGGCATGCGCGCGAGGCGCTCCAGCTTCGCGTGGTTCGCCGCGACGACATAGGAATGAGAGAACACGCATACCCGCATAGTTTGCCGTGCGCCCGCTGAGTACGAGGGTCTCCCCTGTTCGACCCGACTGTGGCCGCCGACAAGAGAGTAGCAACTACGCCTCTGGCTGGCAAGCGCGGGGATGGTTACTTGACAGGAGGCGGGGCGCGTGCTACAGATGAGTGCCACTGGATTGCGCCCCGCAGGGAGCTTGAGCAAAGGAACGCCGAGATGCCACAGGAGATGGAAGGGCGGTATCAGGAGCGGCTGGCCCGCTACGTGGCGGCGATGAAGAAGGAGAAGCCCGACCGCGTGCCCATCCGCCCCTTCGCCGCCGAGTTCGCCGGCAAGTACGCCGGCTACAACAACCAACAGGTCACGCACGACGTGGACCTGGCGTTCGACGCGATCATGAAGTGCGCCCGCGACTTCGACTGGGACGCGACGGTGGGCAACATGGTCTACGTGTGGACCGGGCTGACCGAGGCGGCGGGCCTCAACTACTACGCCATCCCCGGCATTGACAAGCCGCCGACCGATGCCTTCCAATACGTCGAGCCGCCCGACGAGGAGTCGGCCTTCATGAAGGCCGACGAGTACGACGAGTTCATCGCCGACCCCACGGGCTTCATCGCCAACGTGTGGATGCCGCGGGCCAACCGCTACGTGGTGCCGCTCGGGGAGCCGAGCACGGCGAAGAACAACCTCGCCTGGCTCAAGGGCGGCATGGCCATGCTCCACTACTTCAACAAGTTCGGCGCACAGATCGCGCGGCTGAAAAACGAGACCGGCACCGTCCACGCCATCGCGGGCTGCCTGAAGGCCCCGTTCGACATCCTGGCCGACAAGTTCCGCGGCTTCCGCCAACTGTGCGCCGACATTCATCGCCAGCCGAAGAAGGTCCTCGCCGCCTGCGAAGCCCTCAGGCCCCACATGTACTATTGCGCGGTCGCCGGCGCCGACCCGACGAAGACGGTGCCCATCAGCATCTGGCTCCACCGCGGCTGCACGCCGTTCCTCTCGCCCAAGCAGTTCGAAACCTTCTTCTGGCCCACCTGCAAGAAGATCATCGAGGACCTGCACGCCGAGGGCCGCCAGGTGCTGTGGTATGCGGAGGGCGACTGGAACCCGAACCTGAAATACATCGCGGAGCTGCCCGAGAAGAGCATCATCTACCACGTGGACCGCGCCGACCCCTTCGAGGTCTACGAAAAGGTCGGCCACAAGTTCGCCATCAGCGGCGGCGTCCCGAACGACATCCTTGCCTACGGCACGCCCGACGAGGTCCGCGCCCGCTGCAAGGAGGTGATTGACCGCATCGGTAAGAACGGCGGCTACATCATGGACGCCGGCGCCATCATGCAGGACGACTCGACCATCGCGAACATCAAGGCCATGACCGAATTCACCGTCGAATACGGCGTGTACCGCTGACCCAGTTTGGAGTGCGGCCTTCAGGCCGTACGGGCTGAAGCCCGCACTCCGAACCGCGAGGAGACAAGGCCATGCCTCAGAAGAAGCAGAGGAAAGCGATCCGGCCCGGCGTGTGTTTCCCCTGGGAGGAGAAGGTGAAGGAGTACCCCGTGATTCTGGGCGACCCCAAGATCGTCCAGAAGGCCTGGGAGGAACTCGACAGCCTGGCCTACCTGTACCTCTGGTTCTGCATCATGCAGTCATGAGGGCATGAGAAATGGGCGCCGCTCTCTCCTCCTGTCATGCCGAGCTTGTCGAGGCATCTCTCTTGCCGCGGCGCAAGAAAGGAGAGATTCCTCGACTTCGCTACGCTTCGCTCGGAATGACCAAGGGGGTGGCTTTTCCTGATTTCCGTATAGGTTCCATGCAGAAGGAGACCCCCGAATGGCCAATCCGGGCGCGATTGCCAAGGCCATGAGCGCCTTGAGGGAAGACCAGCTCAATGACCTGATCAAGAAGGCGATCAAGGCAAAGGTGCCGGCGGACGAGATCGTGGCCGAGTGCCGCGCCGGCCTCGGCGAGGTGGGCGAACGCTTCAACAAGGGCGAGTACTTCATCTCCGAACTGATGTTCGCCGGCGAGATCATGAAGGACGTGATGGCCACCCTCACGCCCCTGCTGAAGAAAGGCCCGAAGCCCAAGGCCAAGGCGGGGGCCAAGCACATCGTCGTCGCAACCGTGCGGGGCGACATCCACGACATTGGCAAGGACATCGTGGTCCTGATGCTGCGGGGCGCCGGCTACGATGTGACCGATCTGGGCGTGGACGTGAAGCCCGAGGGGATTGTGGACGCGGTGCGCAAGAGCAAGGCGTTCATGGTCGGCCTGAGCGTCTTCCTCACCACCTGCTGCAAGGCTCTCCAGGACACCGCCGATGCGCTCAAGAAGGCGGGCCTCCGCGACCAGGTGAACATCATGATTGGCGGCGCCGCGGCCAGCGACATGGTCGCCCAGCGCACCGGCTGCGACAGCTACGGCGCGACCGCTGTGGACGCAGTCACCCTCGCCCACGCCGCGGCGAAGTAGGGCGGGGGGAAGGATGACACGGACTTACACCGACAGACACTGACAGAAGCCACTGAGGGGGGAATCAGCCGTCCGTGTCTGTCCGTGTGTGTCCGTGTGCCTTCCTCGCGGGCGTCCCGACCCAGGAGCGCCGGGACGAGAGGTTGGGGGATTTCCCGTGGATTCCGGCGGGGCGGCCACCGCCAGGGATGCCTACCAGTCAGCAGTTGGCCCTACCCTATGGGTGCTGCTTGGCCACGGCTTGCTCATGGTATTCGTGATGGGCAGCCTGGTCGTGAGAGTCGGTGCCTACGCGGAGATGTTCAGGGACATGCGGATGGCCCTCCCCTCCGTCACCACGGCTGTCATCGGCCTCTCGGACTTCGCCCGGCGTTATGGTGTGATTGCGGCCCCTACGCTGCTCCTTGCGGATGGGGTCGTGTTCTTCTACCTGTGGGGCGTGGCGAGGAGCAAGAAGCTGGCGCTGGCGTGGGCAGGGGGCGTTGCGCTGGTCCTCCTGGGTCTCCTCGTCACCAGCCTTCTTGCGGTGGATATGCCCCTACTTTCGCTCATGGACCAGCTCGGCGGCGGCTCATAGGTCGGCCGGGCCGAGGATGGCGATGGGGACGTGGATGAGGGTGGTGCGGTCGGCGGCGAGGCCCTTCTGAATGGCGTTCGTTAGCTGCTCAGGCGTGTCTGCCCGGACGCCGATGGCGCCGAAGGCTTCGGCGAGGTTGGCGTAGTCCACGGGGGCCAGCCGGCTGGCGAGCACGCCTTCGGGGCCGTAGGCCGCGCGCTGGCCGCTGACGACGATGCCCCAGGCGCGGTCGTCGGCCACGACGATGACGAATGGGGCGGAGTGCTTGACGGAGGTCTCGAGGTCGGCGATGGTGAAGCCGATTGCGCCATCGCCCGAGAGCAGGAGCACGGGGCGCTTGGGATAGGCGAGCTTCGCGCCGATGCCGCCGGGCAGACCCCAGCCGACGACGGCGCTGGCGCCGCAGGTGAGCCAGCGGCCGGGGTAGCAATCTGCCAACGCCATGTGCGCCCACTGGCCGATGTTGCCCCCGTCAATGAGGAAGAGCAGCTCCTCGCTCAGGAAGGGGCGGATGGCGTCAACGATGTGGCGCCCTGTCATCGGGGGCGTGGGTGGCGCGGGCGACTTGAGCCATCGGCGGCGGAAGGCGGCGTCGCGGCGGCGGGCCTCGGCGAGCCAGGCCCTGTGCGGCTTGGCTCCGAAGCGCCGCGTGGCGTGGGCAAGTTGGCCGAGCACAGTGCACGGGTCGCCGAGGAGCTTGAGGTTGGGCTCGACCCCACTGCGGAGCTCGGCGGCGTCAACATCAATGCGGATGATGGTGGCCTTCTCGGAGACCTTGGGCGGCAGGCAGAAGCCGACGCGGTAGTCCGTGCGGCAGCCGACGAGGAGGAGGAGATCGGCATCGGGCAGGAGCCGCGGCTCGCCGCTCGCCGCGCCCACCACGCCGAGCCAGTAATCGGCGGGCCGCTCCACGCAGCCGCGGTCCCAGATGGGCGTGACCACCGGGATGGCGGCGAGGCGGGCGAACTCGTGCAGCTCGTGCTGGGCTTCGGCGTAGAAGGCGCCCGTGCCGGCCACGAGGACGGGGCGCTTGGCCTTGGCGATGAGCCGCGCGGCCTCGGCCACCAAGTCGGGGTCGGCCGCCGCGTCCTGCACCACCTCGCCCGGGCCGGGGCGGACGCGAATGGCCTTGCCCCTTGGAATCTCGGCGGAAAGCACGTCCACGGGGATCGAGAGGCAGACGGGGCCGGGCCGTCCGCTCGTGGCGGCGGCGAGGGCCTCGCGGACGTAGAAGGCGATCTTCGCGGGCTCGATCACGCGGCGGGCGTACTTGCACAACGGCCGTGCGAGGGCCACGTGGTCGAACTCCTGGAACTTCCCCAAGTCGTCCTGCGACGACGGGCTTTCGCCCGTGATGAGGAGCACGGGCGCGCCATCGAACCAGGCGTTGGCGATGCCCGTGAGGGCGTTCACGTGGGCGATGCCGCTCGACACGGCGACGACCCCCACGCGGCGGGTGAGGCGGCCGTAGGTGTCGGCGATGTAGGCTGCCGCCTGCTCGTTCCGCGTGTCAATGAGGCGGATACTCGCATCGCGGCAGGCGAGATAGAGCGGGTTCAGCCCGTTTCCGCTCAGCGTGGCCACGAACTCCACATTCCGTTCGCGCAGGGCCAGTGCCAGCAGTTCCGCACCGGTCATTGGTCCGCCTCCATCCTGGTGCTGGTTGTTCTCGTTGGCGTCACGAATGGCACCAACTTGACAGCGCAGGCAAGCCCGCAGGGCAGCAGAGGGTAGCCACGGGCGTAAGCCCGTGGAAGATGGCACACCCCGAGGCCCAGCCCCCGCAGGGGGCGGCAGAAAGCATGGGAGAGATGGCCACCCGGCGCCTCTGCCGCCCCCTGCGGGGGCTGGGCAGGGGGTGACGCTGTGTCCCACGGGCTTACGCCCGTGGC
>VGYV01000005.1 GCA_016872855.1 Planctomycetota bacterium | reverse complement strand
CATGCGTCCCCTCTTCCGTCCTGACGAGGCCCGGTGAAGACACCCGATTGCCGCTCCGCCGCCATATCATGCCGTAGTGCGTCGCCACTGTCAACCCCGTCCGACGTGCCGAGGCACAACGGGGTTCCGCCCGCCGATGAGGCCGGCTATACTGGCCGCCTGAGTGCGATCGGCGTTTCTCTCGACACCAGCCACACAGCGAAAGGGGACGACGATGCCGGAGACAGAGGCGAAGGCGGTCGGGGTGACAAGCTCGAAGAAGGAGCTTCTCGCGGCCTACAAGGAGCTTCAGAAGCAGCTCCAGGAGCGGCGCGAGGCCGAGGCGAAGCCGGAGCAGAGGATCAGGGAGCGGGAGGAGAAGGCGGCCGTCGCCATCGCCGAGGCCGTGGCCTCCGAGGGCATCGGCAAGCAGATCGCCACCCTGAAGGCCGAGATCAGCAAGGTCCTCGCCGACCTGTCGGACAAGATGGATGAGGCGACGACGAAGTACCAACAGGTCAAGCGCGCGGTCGAGGTGAAAGAGGTGGAGCTGGCGGAGATCTACGAGATACAGAAGGCGGCCTCGACCCTGGCCGCGCTCCTCGAGGCCCAGCGCCAGAAGCGGGAGCAGTTCGAGGCGGACATGGCGCAGAGGAAGGCCGACCTCGATGCCGAAATCGAGGCGACCCGCGCCGAGTGGAAGGAGGAGCAGGCGACTCACGAGGCCGAGGCCAAGGAGCGCGACGCCGCCGTGGCCAGGGCCGTGAAGGAGACGAGCGAGCGGCTGAGCCGCGAGGCTGCCGCCCGCGAGGAGCTCCTGAAGAAGGACTCCGAGGCCGAGGGGAAGGTCCTCAACGCCCGCATCGAGGCGCTTCAGGAGACCGTGAAGGCCCAGGCGGCGCAGCTCGCGAAGCTCTCGGCGCAGATCGAGAAATCCTACGGCCAGGTGCAGGACATCGCGGTGAAGGCCATCGAGGGCTCGGCGAACGCCAAGACCATCGCCGCCCTTCAGGCCCAAGCCGCCGAGACGGGCCGCCGGGCGGTCGCGGAACAGAAGTAACGGGTTTTGCGGGTTTCGTAGCGACAAGCGTCCCGCTTGTCGAGTGGCCGAAGAGAGCCGCAAGCGGGACGCTCGCGGCTACGTGCGGAACCACACGGAGAGAAGCTCAATGCCAAGCAAGGTCATTCGCGTGGGCATCATCGGCCAGGGGCGGAGCGGCTACGACATCCACACCCGCCACCTGCGGACGGACAGGCGCTACAAGATCGCCGCAGTGTCGGACCTCATCGCCGAGCGGCGGGCGCAGGCCGAGGCCGAGTTCGGGGCCGCCACCTATGAGGACTACCGCGAGCTTCTCCGCCGCTCCGACCTCGACCTGGTGATCAACACCACGTTCTCCGACCTCCACGTGCCGATCACGCTGGAGGGCCTGCGGGCGGGCCACAACGTGCTGTGCGAGAAGCCGCTGGCCCGCCGCGCCGCCGAGGTGGACGAGTTGGTCGCCGCGGCGGCCAAGGCGGGCAAGCTCCTCGCCATCTTCCAGCAGAGCCGCTTCGCCCCTTACTTCCAGCAGGTCCGCAAGGTCATCGCCTCGGGCGTCCTGGGCCGCATCGTGATGATCAAGGTCGCCTTCAACGGCTTCGGGCGGCGGTGGGACTGGCAGACGCTCCAGGAGCACAACGGCGGCAACCTGCTGAACACCGGGCCGCACCCCCTCGACCAGGCCCTTCAGCTCTTCGGCCCGGGCATGCCCAAGATCACCTGCCTAATGGACCGTGCCAACACGTTCGGCGATGCCGAGGACCACGTGAAGCTGGTCATGAGCGGCGAGGGCCATCCGACCATTGACCTTGAGATTTCGTCCTGCTGCGCCTACCCGCTCTACACCTACCAGGTGTTCGGCACCCGCGGCGGGCTGACGGGTGGCACGGGCGAGATGAAGTGGAAGTACTTCAACCCGAAGAAGGCCCCGAAGCGGTCGCTCATCCGCGAGCCGCTCTCAGGCCGCCAATACTGTAGCGAGCAACTGCCCTGGGTGGAGAAGACGTGGACCGTGCCCAAGAGCCAGGCCGACAGCTTCGCCTACATGTCGAAGCAGTTCTACAGCCACCTCTACAGGACGCTCACGGAGGGCGCGCCGCTGGCCGTCACGCCCGAACAGGTCCGCCAGCAGATCGCCGTCATCGAGGAGTGCCACCGCCAGAACCCGCTGTCGCGGTTGGCGTGACCGGAGAGAGCCCCACGTCAGGCGAGCCCTGCCGACTTTAGGAACGCAGTGAGCGTGTCATAGGTGAATGCGGGCCTGGTGGCCGGCGGGGTTTTCCCGCGGCGTCCGTGGGCCACCCAGTGACGGTACTTCCTTATCTGTCCGACCTGTGCGACAAGGGTATCGCCAACCGCATGGGCGAACAGTTCAACAAACCTGTCCATCCTTTGCTCTTCATCGCAGTACCGCTCAAAGTGCTCGGCGAGAGCCAGGCCGAACTCCCGGTCGGGAGTCCCTGCGGTGCGCAGCAACTCCCCCTGCTGCGTCAAGTGCTCGCGCACCCGCGCCTCAAACGCGGCATAGAGGCCCAGGACAGTCAGAGCGTCAAGTTCCACTTGCGCCGATTTCAAGAGGCCCTTGCAGCGCTCCTCTGTCTCCTTGTGGAATCTTGTGTTACGGAATGGTCGCTCTTCATCAATGTGCGGAGCCGTCGCGCAACGATCGACAACCTTGAGAGCATTCAGGGTCGTCTGGTATGCGTCCCAGATGGGCTCCAGCGGGCTGCTCATTCGGTGAGTGCTCTCAAGAGCTTGCGGAAGAACACCTTGCGGTCCAGGTGGACAAGCCTGCGATGCGAGTTGTCCACCCAAGCCCATCCCCGCGGAACGCCAGGATACATCGGGCGGCCTTGGAGCACCTCGACCTGTCCCTCAGCAGTCTCCTTGAAAGCTATAGCCGGACCGTCTTCGTCCACCCAAACAAGAGTCTCACGCCACAGAGGGCCAGAAACGTCCAAGTGGCCTCTGGCTCCGATAAAGTAGGCGCCCTTGGGCACGAAACTCAGTGCCTTTCCGCCATTCAGCTTTACCTTGAGGACCTTCGCCGCATACGGCCCCGTGTATTCCTCATTAAGCCGGGTCTTGCCCTCAGAGAACTCCACGCCAGGCTCGTCGGACATCCACTCGCGGACGTTGGCATAGAGCTCCTCGACCCGCTCGAGATACTCGGCCACGGCTTCATTCGTTGTCGCAGTAGATGCCATGTCAAACGCTCCTATCGGACGCCTCGCGCGCGCCTGTCGTGCGATATGCGCGCGACACACCCGCTCCTAGTCTGCTAGAATGCATTATACGCCAGGACAGACAACCCCGCAAGCAGGAGGAACAAGATCACAAGGGCCTTCCTCTTCGATCTGGATGGCACGCTGGTGGACACGGAGCGGCTGTGGGTGGCCGCGGCGGAGGCCGTGCTGCGCGACATCGGGCACCCCGTCACCCACGAGCAGGCGGTCGCGCTCATCTACGGACGGGCGTGGGGCGACATACGGCCCGAACTGCTGCGGGAGTACCCCGAGGCCTTCCCGAACGCCGAGACGCTTGAGCGGCTCCTCGGAGCGGCCTTCGACCGGCTCAAGGGGAGCACTGACATCCGCATCCACTCCTCGATTGCCCTCCTGAAGCGCCTCGCGGCCACGCACCCGGTCGGGGTCGTCTCCGGCTCCTCGCGTCGGCTCGTCGGCGAGACGCTGCGGCTGGCGGGCGTGGAGGGGGACGTGCGGGCGGTCGTGGCGACGGAGGACACGCCGCGTGGCAAGCCCGACCCCGCGCCCTACCTCCTCGCGGCGGAGCGGCTGGGCGTGGCGCCCGGGGAGTGCGTGGCCTTCGAGGACTCGCGGGCGGGCGTGCTGTCGGCCAAGGCGGCGGGCATGCGCGTGGTGGCCATCCAGCGCCCCGGCGCCGTGGGGCAGGACCTATCCGAGGCGGACCTGGTCTGTCCGAATCTGTGCGATGAGCGCGTGGCCGACTGGATAGCGAGAGCGGCAGCGGAGGCTACATGAGCGGCAGCGAGTGAAGCCGCTTGAGCTCGTGCGTGCGTGGGTCCACCACGATCCCCGCGTCCTCCAGCGCCAGGACACCGAGAAGCGGCTCCGCCTTGGCCGGGCCGAAGATGATGCGGGCAACCGCGTCCATGCCCAGGAACTTCAGGCGGGCGAAGCCGTATTCGTACTCCACCGCCTCGCCGTTGGCCAGCGTGTAGACATCCTTCCCCTCGGGCTGCACCCCGGCCGCCCGAAGCCGCTCCGCCGGCGCCAGGCAATGGACCGCCCCGGTGTCCACCACGAACTCGTCTTCGTAGGGCGTTCCTGCCTGCCCGATGTCCGTAACCCTGACTGTCACGTGGGTGACGCCCATGTCGGTGCCTCCGAGTGGTCGGGGTGGCCGGACACCTTTAGAACTTCTCGTCGCAGGCATCAAGGAGCTTGGGCCGGCCATCCGACGACTGATTATAGCAGCATGAGGCAGCTTGGGCAAGTACTTGTCGGAGTTCCAAGCTTCGAAGCCTCCGCAGTCGTCCATGGCAACGGGACTCGAACCCGCAAGCGCCAGATCGACAATCCCGCACTCCCCGAAGACGCAAGTTCTGAAACTACAACGAGATACGAAGGTGGCCAATTCCGTAAGTCTCGTCCCAACAGTGATTTACGTGTCAGCTAGTGACCGGCAGTGTCAGGCTTCAGGGGATCAAGTCTCGTCCTCCGAGCCGCATTGGCCGGCTCGTAACCTGCAAACCCATCGGGCCGCAGAGTCGCCAAACAGAAGAAGCCGTCGCGCCAGCCGCTGTGGGGCCCGTTCGAGGCGCCATAGTACAGGCGGATTTCGCCTTGGCGCACAATCGGGACCGCCGCGGCATACACGCATCCCCAATCATACTCGCCTTGGATCTCGGACGTTGGGATCAGCGGCTTGCCCGGCTCGATACGCTGCCTGCCCGCTGGATTGGCCGATGAGCACAACAGCAACGGCTAGCGTTGGGCACAGGGGCTTCAGGCCCATCGCCAGTCTTCTCCGGATTTGGTGTCTATCGGCTCAGCGTGGGCTGCACAAACAGCCACCGGGAACGACACCCTCGCCTGCTTGCGGCAAGAGTGAGTTCCCGCACGCAACAGGGGACCCTGGGTGGCCATGATGCCCCTATCATGTACCAGACTCTTGGCTTGAGTCAAGGTGCCTTGCCAGAGCCAGGCGAGCCCTCAACACCTCGGCGGTCAGCTAACAGCAACACCCGGGGGAGCACCAACGCCATCGCACTGAGTCCTGGCTGGGTGAAGGCACGGCCGAGATCGGGCCCCAGGAGCCCCGGCGGACTCTTGCCCACTCATGAAGATCCGGACAAACTCCGGCCATGCGGGGTAACCTTTCCGCGATTGCTGCTATTACTATAATGGAGAGACGTATGATGGTCCCCAGCTTCAGCAAGGAGACCAAGGCAGTGTCGAGCGTCACCGCCTGGGCACTTGTCATGGGCGGGCTGATTTCGGTGGCCATCGGGCCGTCGAGGGGCTCCGCCGGGGAGATTCAGAAGATTCTGGACAACTCGAAGGCATTCGCGGCGATGCCGAGGATGAAGCACACGCCGGCTTTCCGCCTTGAGCCCTTCGAGCCGGTTCAGGCGCGCCCCGAGGCCAAGGGGAGCACTGGTGGTACATCTGCGACGGCGACGAGCGGATCGGCCTGATCACGACCTGGGTGAACCACATCGAGCTGTTCCGATTCTCGCCCGAGGTCGCCAAGGGGGCGAAGTACGAGATTCCCCCTATCTACCACTGGGCGAATCTGATCGGGGCGCGGCCGCCGCTGGAGATGTGCGGCTATCACTCGCCCGTGCCGCCCGTCGAGTCGTTCAAGCTCACCTTCGCCAAGGACAAGGGCGATTCGCTGGAGTTCAAGTCCGAGCAGACCCACAAGGGCGGCTACCGCGGGGGCACGGAGTTCCGCCTGGCCTGGCACAACCCGGTCAACACGCCCGTGGACCACGTTGAGGCCGGCGGCTTCGTCGGCTTCGTGACCGAGCAGGCGCACTCGGGCAAGTATTCCCTGAAGGTCGTCGGCCGGGGTCTGGGGAAGGTCGCCAGCTTCGCGCCGATCGGCGGCGGCCCGGGGGTGATCGGCGAATCGAGGAAACGCTATCGGCTCACCGCTTGGGTGAAGGCCGCTTTGGGCGAAGGCAGCGCGTACCTTCGCGTGGACGACGCTGGGTGGAGCTGGGACGACGTGCGGGCGTCGCGAAAGACCACGGAGGTGGGCGGCCGGAGCGAACGGACCCAACTGGCCGCCGAATTCCAGCCGGGGCCTGATGACCCGTTCCTGGTTGTTCGGATTTGTGTAGACGGCCAAGGTGTGGCATGGTTTGATGACGTAATGCTGGAGGAGGTCAAGGACTGACCGCGCCGATTCTGGCGCGGCATGGTGTCGCTCCAGACTGGGCAAGGCGAATTCTGAGTAGCTTCAGAAAGGAGTCATCCTATGGGCTGGTTGCGCAACGCGTACCCACTTACCCGCGCGTGGGTGGTCGCGATCGTGTTCGGCGTTCTGCCGAGAATGGCCCGCGCAGACAAGCTGCGAATCGAGAACGCGGCAGTGGCCTCGCGCGATGAGAAGACCGCGACGGTGACGTTCGACATCGCCTGGGATAACTCCTGGCGCAGCAACGTCAACCACGACGCGGCCTGGGTGTTCTTCAAGGTGAAGGCCGAGGGCGCCGCTGAATGGCAGCATGTACGGCTGACGGCGGACAAGGTGGTGAACCCGACGGGCTACGGCCAGGCGGAGGGCGGCACGCGGCTGGACTTCATCGTGCCCGACGGCGACGAAGGGTTCACCGGCCTGTTCGTGCGGCAGGCGGCCGAGGCGAAGGGCGCGGTGGCGGCGCGCGGCGTGACTGCCATCTGGGACCTTACGGCCTGCAAGGGTATTGCGAAGGACACGAAGGTGAAGGTGCTGGCCTTCGGGATCGAGATGGTGTACGTGGCTGAGGGGCCGTTTTGCCTGGGCTCGGGCGGAACGGAGGTGGGTGGATTCTACCAGTACACCGACGGCAGCCAGCATACCCAGCCATACAAAGTCACAAGTTCCAGCGCTATCCCAACGGGACAACAGAGCGGCCGGCTCTGGGCGAGGAAGTACGCTCAGCCGGAGGATGGCGGCGAAATCCCTGCGTCGTTTCCAAACGGCTACTCGGCCTTCTACTGCATGAAGCGCCACATCACGTGGGAACAGTATGCGGGCTTCCTGAACACACTGAATCCAGCGCAGGCCGCCGCGCGCTGCCTTGACGACCGCGAACATCTGCCGCGTTCCGGGGAGCCCCCGAACTGCGTTTACTCCGGCAAGCCCGGCGCGGCCAGGGGCCTGTCGTGGGCCGACGGCGCGGCGTGGGCGGCGTGGGCGGGGTTGCGCCCGATGACCGAACTAGAGTGGGAGAAGGCCATCCGGGGGCCGCGCGAGCCCAAACCAGATGAGGTCGGCCCGTCCTACTGGGGCATCCCCTTCGGCGACTGGTTCTGGGTGCCGCTTCACGACCGCGATGGCGAGCGTGCGGTGACGGTGGGCAATGCCCAGGGACGCAGGTTCAGGGGCACACACGGCCTCGGCACGCCGGCCCTGCCCGCGGACTGGCCGCAGGACGATGCCGTGGGCGCAGGGGTACGCTCCTGCGGCAGGACGGGCGCCACCACGCGCTTGTCGGACCGCCTCTACGCGGCCGCCGTCGAGCCCGAGCGAAGGCCCACCCCGCGCGAGGGGCGCGCATGGGACATCTATGAGACCCCGGTGGCCGAGTCGCACCCCTTGCCCTGGCGCGGCGTGCGCACGGCGCCGAAGGGGGCGGGGAACTGATGTTCGACTTGCGATTCCCGATGGCCGATCGCGGACCAATGAAGGAGATAGCGATGAGTCGGGCACTGGCGGTCGCCGCAGCAATTCTGGCGTGCACTCCGGCACTCGCGGCAGGGGACCAGGAGGCGCGGTTCCGGGGAATGGGGAAGGCCGACCCCATCCGCATCGCCAACGTGCGCCGCGCTGACAGCCCTGCCGCAGGCCAGAGCACCGTCACGTTCGACCTCGCCTGGGACCACTCCTGGCGGGCGGCCTGGGAGGCCAGCGCGGAGCAGACGGGCGGGGCCGGCCCGCTCAAGCTCGAGAACTGGGATGCGGCCTGGGTGTTCGTCAAGTTCCGCAAGCCCCGCGCCGAGGGCTACTCGCATGCCACACTCTCGACAAACGCCTCCGACCACACGGCTCCCGCGGGGGCGAAGCTGGACGTCGGCGCGACCGACGACGGCAAGCGCGGCCTCGGCGTGTTCGTCTACCGCGCAGTGGCCGGCAGCGGACCAAACGACTGGAAGGGCGTGGCGCTGCGCTGGCTGCACAAGGCCGATGGCGTGGACGATCCCGGAGGCGTCGAGTTGAAGGTCTTCGGCCTCAATATGGTCTATGTGCCGCAGTGCGCCTTCTGGGCAGGCGACGGCTCCACAGCGCCCGTGGGGGCGCAGTTCTCAGCGGGCGACACGATCGAGCCCTTCCACGTCGAGAGCGAGGACGCGCTCACCCTGGGCGGCGAAAGCAAGAAGAACCTGGGCAACCGCGACAGCCTGGGCATCAGGCTGGCGGACGACTTCAACAGCGTCGTGACCCAGCAGCTCCCCGCGCGGTTCCCGAAGGGCTACGCGGCGTTCTACTGCATGAGGCACGAGATCACGCAGGGCCAGTATGTCGACTTCCTCAATACGCTCAGCCGGGAGCAACAGCTCAAGTTGGACAAGAGGCCCGGGAAGGAGCCCGCCGTGGCCGGCATGCGGCTGAACGCGGGATGCCAGGCGTCGGAGGCCGCCAAATACAGGAATGGGATCAGGATCGCGGTTCCGGACAAGCCGGGGTCTGACGGCAAGCCCGCCACGCCGGCGGCTTACATGACCGACGCGCCCTACGTGCCCAACGGGGCGGGCCACTACCACCAGATCACTGTCACCGGCGGGCCGCACGGCGGGTGCAACGGCGTGTTCTACGCGGCTTGGGCGGGTTTGCGGCCGATGACGGAGCTGGAGTACGAGAAGGCCTGCCGCGGGCCGCTCAAGCCGGTGCCGGGCGAATACGCCTGGCGCACCTCACAGGTCGCCGGCTCGAGCTCTGAGAAGCCCCCGCGCGACGGATACGCCCTCCGGAACCCCGGCAAACCCGACGAATGCGTCGTCTGGGAAGGGGCCAACGGACCAGACGCGACGCGCGGCAACGCTGCGTGGGGTGGGACGATCATGCAGGTGAATCAGTACCGCATGTATGCCCTCCACCCCATTCACGGCCCGCTCCGCGCGGGAGTGTTCGCTTCGCCGGACAGCGGGCGGGTGGCGGCGGGTGCCTCATACTGGGGGATTCTGGACCTCACCGGCAACCTGTGGGAGGAGGTGATCGTCGTGGGCAACCTGGCTGGCCCCTGGGATGAGGTGCGGAAACAGGGACGCGTCTTCGCGGGCACGCATGGGGACGGCACCTTGGCCCAGCCCGCGGGCTGGAACGCCCTGGGACAACGTGGTGGCGCGTTCGATGGCCGCCGCGCCTATAGCGTGTCGCACCGCGTGGGTCACGCGCAGGGATCCTCCGGCTTCCGCTGCGTGCGCACGGCGCCGTGAGGCGGCGCAGCAGAAAAGGACATAATGATGGACACTGATTCACACACGCAGGGCGCCCGTGACCGGTTGCGGGTTGCGGCGGTACAGATGAAGTTCGCCCCGACGATTGATGGGAACCTGACGAGCATCCAGCGGCTGTTGGGCGAGGCTGCCCGCCGGTAGGGCTGGTGGGTGCGGACCCGAGGGCGTGTGGTACGTCACCGGTCACAACACCGACCTGGGGATTAGGGCGGAGGGCGTCGAAAAGGGCGTCGCCATGCCGGTCCGATACATCGACACGGTCTGGTGCCAGAGGGAGGCAAGGCCGCGAGGCTACCGGGCGATTCTCGCGCCGCGCAACCAGTTCTTCTGTTTCAATTACCGCCAGCGCTTCCTGGTACGGTCTGCGGTACACGCCTTCCGAGGACGACGTGAAGTTGCTGGACTTGGCCGGCGAAGTGGCCAGGGAACTCGCAACGCTTTCCAATCGCCGCGCGAAAGCCCCGGGGGCGGGATGTGTCTTGATGTGGGAACAGCGGACGCGCTTTGCACCAGACACGACAATCTGTGTCTCTGCAAGCGACCGCAATTAGGGACCCACCGAAAGGAGCCTGCTATGAATCCGTTATCCAATTGGTCCCCATTCACGCGCACGCTGGCGATTGCCTGCGCGCTACTGCCGGGCGCGGGCACGGCACGCGCGGTGACGATCACGAACGTAACGGTGGCCGCGCGCGACGCGGGTACAGCGACCGTGGCATTCGATATCGCCTGGGACAATTCCTGGCGTCACGAGATCAATCACGACGCGGCCTGGGTGTTCTTCAAGGTGCGTGCCGAAGGCGCGACCGAGTGGCAGCATGTCCGGCTGGCGGCGGACAAGGTGCTGAACCCGACGGGCTACAGCCAGGAGAAAGGCGGCACGCCGCTGGACCTCATTGTCCCGGATGGCAGGGACGGCTTTACCGGCATGTTCGTGCGGCGCGCGGAGTACGCCGCCCCGGGCAAAGTGGCAACGAGCAAGGTCTCCGCCGTCTGGGACCTTACGGCAAACAAGGGCATCACCAGGGATACCAAAGTCCAAGTGCGGCCGTTCGGCATCGAGATGGTCTATGTGGCCGAAGGGCCTTTTTGCCTGGGCTCGGGCGGGGCGGAGATCAACGGCTTTTACACTTACACCGATGGCAGCCAGCACACTCAGCCGTTCCGGGTCACCAGCGCAGGCGCGATCCCGACCGGCCGGCGGAATGGCCGACTCTGGGCCCGCAAGGGCGCGCAGCCGGAGGACGGCGGCGAAATCCCGGCGTCGTTCCCCAACGGTTATGCGGCCCTTTATTGCATGAAGCACAGGATTGGATCGGCCCAGTACGCCGCCTTTCTGAATACGCTGAGCGCGGCGGAGGCGGACAAGCTTCGTAGCGAAAGGACGGTGGTCCGTTCCGGCGAGGGGCCGAACTCTACCTATTCGGGCCGCAGCGCTGATGCCGCCGACGGCTTGTCGTGGGCGGACTCCGCGGCCCTGGCCGCCTGGGCGGCCCTGCGCCCGATGACGGAGTTGGAGTGCGAGAAGCTCGTGCGCGGGCCGCGCGAGCCAGTGCCGGACGAGGTCCACCCCTCGTATTGGAACATCCCGTACCCCGACGGGTTCTGGAATAGCCTGCTGCACGACGGCACGGAAAGCAATGTGAGGGGCCAGTTCTCGGCCGGCGATACGACCGATCCCTTCCGCATCGAGAGCGAGGATGCGCTCACGCTCGGCGGCCAGAGCAGCAAGAACCTGGGCAATCGCGACGGACTCGGCCAGCGAATGGCCGATGACTTCACCAGTTGCGTGACCCAAACGCTTCCGGCGCGGTTCCCGAAGGGGTTCGCGGCATTCTACTGCACAAGGCACGAGATCACCCAGGGGGAGTACGTGGACTTCCTCAATACGCTCACCTACGAAGAGCAGAGGCGATTGACCCGTGGGAGGCCCGAGGCTGCCGCCGGCACGCTGGTCGCAGGGGAAGCCAGCAAGTGGCGGAACGGGGTCAAGATCGCTGTCCCCGGCGCATCGAGTTCCGTGCAGGAGGTGTCCCGCCGCGATGGGGTGATCCGGTCTATCGGCGGCGCCAAGCCGGCGGTGTACGCGACCGACACGCCCTTTGTGGCGTACGGCGCGGGCCACCCCCACCAGATTACGGTTACAGGCGGGCCGCACGGGCCCGCGGCAAACGGCGTGTCTTACGCGGCCTGGGCGGGTCTGCGGCCCATGACGGAGTTGGAATACGAGAAGGCCTGCCGCGGGCCGCTGAAGCCCGTGCCCGGCGAGTTTGCGTGGGGCACGAACCAGATCGCCGGCACGAACAACCCAAACCCGCCGCGCGACGGCTACGCCCTGCGAAACGCCGGCAAGCCCGACGAATGCGTGGTCTGGGAAGGTGACAACGGACCCGACGCGGTGCGCGGCAATGCGGCCTGGGGCGGAACGATGTCGCAAGCGGGCGGCGACGGCCTGTTCGCCCGCAACGCGATCAACGGGCCGCTGCGCGTGGGGGCCTTCGCAACGCCGCACAGCGGACGCGTTGCGGCCGGCGCCTCGTACTGGGGCATCCTCGACCTGACCGGCAACCTGTGGGAGGAACTGATTCTCGTGGGCAATGTGGCCGGCCCCTGGGATGACACGCGGAACCGCAGAGATGGACGCCGTTTCGCGGGCACGCACGGCGACGGCACCTTGGCCCAGCCCCCCGGCTGGGACGCTATCGGACAGCGCGGCGGAGCGGCGGACAGCCCCCGTCCGGAGACCACATCGAACCGCACGGGCTACGGTCCGGGATCTTCCGGCTTTCGCTGCGTACGTACGGCGCCGTGAAGGTTCGTTGATTCCCCTGATTTGAGACGGTAGACTTGGGCAAGGAGCGAGCAATGAGCCGGTCGGGCAACGAGGGGGTATTGGCCTCAGCGAGAGCGGCCGCGCTCGCCTCCTGGCTGCTTCTGGGCGCCGGCACTGGGCGCGCGGATGGCCTGAAGATCGGGAACGTGGCCGTGGCGCCGCGCGACGCGACGACCGCGGCCGTGAAGTTCGACATCTCCTGGGAGAACTCCTGGCGGCACGGGAGTTTCCACGACGCGGCCTGGGTCTTCTTCAAGGTCCAGGCCGATCCGAAGGCGCCCTGGCAGCCTGTCCGGCTTGCGGCGGACAAGGTGGTGAACCCTACGGGCTACAGCCAGGAGCGAGGCGGCACGCCCCTGGGATTCATCGTGCCGGCCGGCAACGAGGGATTCGTCGGCATGTTCGTGCGGCGCACCCGCGAAGGCAAGGGCCCGGTGGCGACTCAGAACGTCACGGCCGTCTGGGACTTCACGGCCAACCAGGGCGTCAACAAGGACGTGAAGGTCCGCGTGCAGGCGTTCGGCGTCGAGATGGTGTATGTGCCCGAGGGGCCGTTCAGTCTGGGCTCGAACGGGAAGGAGCCGAACCGGTTCTGCGTATGGACCGAAGGCGGCCAGGACACCCCGCCGTACCGGGTGACGGGGCCCGGGCCAATCCCCACCGGCCGGCAGCACGGAAGGCTCTGGGCGGTCGGCATCTGCCCGGAGGACGGGGGCGAAGTCCCGGCGTCTTTCCCGAACGGCCATGCGGCCTTCTACTGCATGAAGTTCCCGTACCTGACACGGGGCCAGTACGCCGGTTTTCTGGGCACGCTGACCGCCGCACAGGCCAAACAGCGCTATTACCCCGGGTACCAGGGCCTTGCGATCCAGCGGAGCGGCGAGTCGCCGAACTACGCCTATGAGGCGTCGGCGCCCGACAAACCGTGTCCCTGGCTGTCCTGGGCGGACGGCGCGGCGTACGCGGCCTGGGCGGGCCTGCGCCCGATGACGGAGCTGGAGTACGAGAAAGCCACGCACGGGCCGCGGGATGACGGAGGCCTGTCCTACTGGGGGCTGGTTGGGATCGACATGGGCGGGGTCAGCGAGCGGTTCGTATCGGTCGGCAGCGCCGCGGGGCGCAAGTTCTCGTGCACTCACGGCCGCGGCACGCCGGAGACGCCCGCGGACTGGCCGACGGACCTCGGCGGCGTCGTGTTTCGCGGCGACTACGGCGGCCGAGGCCATTTGTTCACGTCGGGCCGCATGGCTGCGATCGACTCGCACGCGGACCGGAACACGTCCGCCGGTTGGCGCGCCGCACGTTCGGCGCCGGCCGGGGACACGAATGTGGGACGGTTCACCGGACCAGGGGACTATGGAAAGACGCAGCCTGTCGCGCGCCTCGGCCGCGGCGTGCGCGCCGACGGCGTGCTGGACGAATGGGGCAAGCCCGCGCTTGTGCTCACCGGGCCCGCCGACGTCTTCCCGGTCTACAACCGCTTCGCTCCGTTCGATTTCTACGGCCGTCTGCTCCGGCCCTGGCAAGGCCCCGAGGACCTATGCGCCGGGGTGTACTTGGGTTGGGACGGCGAAGCGCTGTGCGTGGCGGCCGAGGTGACCGACGACCGGCACTTCAACGCGAAAACCGGCGATGGGATCTGGAGCGGGGATGCGCTACAGTTGGGGCTGGTCACCGCGAAAGGCGTCCGCTGGAAGGTCGCCTTGGCGCTGACCAAGGCGGGCGTTGCCTTCCACCAATATGCGGGCGAGGGCGACACGCTGGCGAAGACCACCGGCTGCGCGGCGACGCGGGACGACAAAGCCAGGGTCACCCGCTACGAGTTGCGCTTGCCGCTGGCCGCCCTGGGTCTGGAGCCCGGCGTGGACTTCGGCGTCAACATGATGTTCTTCGACGATGACGACGGGAGCGGACACCGCTACTGGCTCCAGTTGGCGCCGGGCCTGGCTGCCGGCCCGGCGAGCGGGGGCAACACCGCGCTGTATCCACGGTTCGTCCTGGAGAAGTAGACGACGGGGGAATCGGTGGATGACGTGCGAGGTCATGTTGCCAGTCGCTTCCGGCGCGGCACGGTGCCGCGCCCGGCCGCGCCAGGCAGATCGATGAGTACCGTCCGGGTTTCGCTGCGTGAGCACGGCTCAGTGAGTTGCTCACAGCCACGAAAGAGGAAAGGACAGGTTCCATGATATTCACGCGATGGGTGGTTCTGGTGGCTGCGTTGTTCGTCGCCCTGGCCGCCGGGACCTCCGCCGCTGATCGCATCAGGAAAGCCGACGGCCCCACGTCCTTGCAGACAAGAGACACCTGGTGGGAAACCATGCTGGCCTCTCGCGAGGCCCTGGCCGAGCAGGAGGCCGCCGCAGAGCGCCAGGCCGAGGCGGATCGCCTGGCCGATCCCGTGCTCAAAGAGTGCCAGCCGTTTCGCATCGAATTGAACACCCAGCAAGAGCCGCGCAAGATCAGGGTACGGATCGCCGGGCTGAGGCGACTGTACGTGGGCTGCGCCGGCCAGTTCCATGTCTTCTTGGGCGAGCCGCAACTCATCGGGCGCGACGGCAAGGCGGTCCCGCTGCCGTTGGCCAAGGCCCGCGTCCCCACCGACCAAGATTTGTTCCGCCACAGCGGCATGCGCCACGGCTGGCAGCCGATCGTTTCGGGGCAGCAGAAGTACGCCACCGGTTTCACCATGCGGGACTGGGAGATCTGCGTCGAACTGGACGGCCAGGCCGAGTGGCTCGAAGGCACCCTGGGCGCGCCGACACACAAGGAGATCCGGAAGGCGGAATTCTGGGTCCAGTGCCGCTCGCTGGCCGAAGTCAAGGCCAAGGCCGTTGCCGCGCGCGAAGCGATTGTCGTTGCGGTGGCTGGGGCGTTCCCGTCGCCAGCCGATTTGCGGCAGCAGCGGGTTGAGGCAAGGGCCGACATCTGGAAGACCGACTGGAAACGGGGCGACCTGGCCGACCTGGCCTCGCGCTACGCCGGGGCGTGCGGCCCGGACCAGAAACCGTCCGCGCAGGAGATTGCCAAACAGTGCCAGAGCGTGGCGGAATTGAAGACCGTGCGCGACCTGTTCTATGGGCAGTACATCCGAGAGCGATTGGGCCTGGCCCGCAAGACCCTGGCGATGGTCGAGCGTGCCGCCCCGCGCCCGGAATTGGCCGAAGAGCTGGCGGCGCTGGAGAAGGAACTCGCCGCGTCGAAGGGGAGGTCCAACGGCGAGTCGCTCCACACCCGCGTCTGCAATCTGCGGCGCAAGATCATCCTCTCTCACCCGGCATTGGACTTCCCCAAGCTCTTGATCAACAAGCGGTCCGGCTTCCTGCCCGAGCACATGGTGGACCAGTACCTCGGCCGCCACAGCCAGGAGGCCCCGGGTCTGGTGGTGCTGGAAGGCTGGCGGGAGAATCCTCGGGAGACGGTGCTGCTGGCGGGCAAGCTGCCGCGGGGCTGCACTATTACTCCCGATCTCTCCTACGACGGCAAGCGTGTGCTGTTCGCCTTCGCCGACCATTCCCATGCGCGCGACGACGACCTGTTCCTCCCAGGGACCAACTTCTACGACTCTCCGACGAACGTTGAGGATTCCGGTGCGCGCTACCGCGGGTACTTGGTCTACGAATACTCCTTCGAGACCGGCAAGGTCCGGCAAGTGACGGGCACGGCCGCGGACCCCATGGCTCGCTCATCGTCATCGACCCGCGCAAAGGGCAGGACTTCGCCGCGCCGCTCACCTCGCTCACTCCCGAACTGCCGGCGCCCGAGGGGGCCCTGCCGGGCGGCACCACTCCGACCGCCATGCCGCTGGCCGACGACCTTCCTCTCAAACGGATTGTTGTCAACCCAAAGTTCATTTCCGGCAGCCGGGCCGGCACCCCGTGGCCTATCAGCGAGGAACTGTTCCTTTGCACCTACCAGCACGGCACCCAATACGCGGTGTACTTGATCGACATGCTGGGCGGGCGCGAGCTGATCTACAGCGACCCGAAGGTTTCCTGCTTCGACCCGATTCCGCTTCGGCCGCGGCCGGCGGCGGGCCAAACCAGGGGAAGAACCCCTTCGATGTCGGCGCGGGGCACATCGTAGATTTCCACTGCTACGGCTCGCTGAAGGCGCCCAAGCCGGAGGCGGACAGGGCAGCCGTGATTGGCGAGTACGGGTACGCCAAGTACCTCAACACCTGCAGGAAATACGCGCCGTTTGTCACCGATCCGGGTGTCAGCGGCTACGTGTGGACCCAGATCTCGGACATCGAGAACGAGCGCAACGGCTTGATGACCTACGACCGCAGCAAGTTCACCGAAGACCCCGACAAGGTCGCGGCCGAGAACGAGAAGTACTATCGTGAGCACATGCGGCACTCACCTCACAACAGTGGGCTGGCCATCCACACTTTCGACATCGCAACCTATGAGGGCAAGACCTACGGCTCACGTGTACCCTTGACCGAGGCGCGACATGCGCGGATTGTCGCCAGGGCGATTCAACCGGCCGGCCACGTGTCGGAGGTCCGCCTGCTTCACCTGCCGTAAGCATTGGCGGCTCCGGGAGCGACCCACGGCGAGACCCAACGAGACCGAAGCGCAGGAGAACTTGACACCCGTCGGCAGGCGGGATGTCTACAGGCCACAGGCCGGGCGCCACGCTTTTCGCCCGTCACCTGCCGCGCTTTTCAACCGACGTTCACACGTGCGGACAGCGGTGCTCCGTCCCCACTCTCCGCAGACGATAGAGTCGAGCGTCATCCACGACAGCCGGACCGACGAGGCGGTGGGCACGGAAGGTGACGCGTCTGCCGAGCTATGTCACAACCTGCGGAAGACAGACCACTGTGGAGTTCCGAGTGCCCCTCGAAGGCAATGGTGAGCAAGGGCAATCGCGCGGGAAGGCACCCTGACTGGACGGTTTGAACCTACGTAAGCGCTGGCTCGCAGGTCACTTACGGGGAATACCCAGAGGATCGCGCCAAAGCTCGTGGTCTTGTTTGAACTGCCCCCCGACGGCGTGACTCTCGCCCCCACAAAGAGAAAGCCCTTCGGCGTTCTCGCCGAAGGGCTTCTCGTCCAGGCTGGTCGGGGTGAGTGGACTTGAACCACCGACCTCAGCGTCCCGAACGCTGCGCTCTAAACCAAGCTGAGCTACACCCCGAACGATCAAGCACACTCTATTATAGCTTCCGCCGGCCAATTTGCAAACCGATCCGCTCGAGGCGGAGCAGGACGCGTGACCCGTGATGCGTGAGAAGAGGGTAACGACGGGCACATCCTCCTTGTCACGCGTCACGGGTCACGCGTCACGCATCCCCTGTTGACCGCTCACGCCCCGTGTGATAGAGTGCCCCGCAAGGAGAACGCCATGCCCCAGGGGGCGGCCATAACATCGCGTGAGAGGCTGGACGCCGCCTACCGCTGCCAGCCGGTGGACCGTGTGCCGGTCTTCGTGCGCGGCGTGTCCGACGCCAGGCCGCCGCACGAGTCGTACGCTCCGCTGCGCAAGCTGGTGTGCGAGACCTGCGACCTCAAGTGGGCGTGGAGCGCCTCGAGCGTCTTCGCCGCTCCGCCGACCACGCAGCGCGTCGAGCCGTACGACGGCGACTTCGACCTCGTGACCACCGTGATGCCTACGCCTCGCGGCGAGCTGACCCATCAGCGGTTGGTCGGCCGCAAGGGCCAGCCGGGGATGACCCGCAAGCACTGGCTCGCCGGCCGTGACGACGCGCTCAAGTACATGTCCCTGCCCGAGCCCGAGGCGGTGGGCGATGCGGGGGGCTTCTTCGCCCTCCGCGGCGAGGTTGGCGAGCGCGGCATCGTGGAGGCGCACCTGCGCGAGATGAACCCCGGCGGCCATGTGGCCGAGCTGTTCGGCTCCGAGCCGTTCGCCCTCCTGAGCATCGAGGACCGCAGCCTCATCCACGAGCTGCTCGAGCACGTCACCCAGCGCACCCTTCGCATGATTGACTGGCTTCTCGCGCGCGGCGTGGGGCCGTATTTCGCCGTCTCGGGCCAGGAGTACATCGCCCCGCCGCTTCACGGGCCGCGCGATTTCTGGGACTTCAACGTCCGCTACGACAAGCGGCTCTTCGGACGGGTGCGCGACGCGGGCGGCCTGGTCCACGTCCACTGCCACGGCTCGCTGAAGGGGTTGCTCGAGGGCTTCGTCGAGGCGGGGGCGAATGTGCTGCATCCTGTCGAGGCGCCCCCGATGGGGAACGTGACGGCGGCCGAGGCCAAGGCGGTCCTGGGCGGCAAGGTGTGCATCGAGGGGAACATCCAGGTGGGCGACCTGTTCACCCTCCCGCCCGCCGAGATCGCGCGGCAGGTGCTGGCGCTGCTCCGCGACGCGGGGCCGACGGCTCTCATCGTGGCCCCCACTGCATCGCCGTATGCGCCCGTCTGCACTGAGGTTATGCACGCCAACTACGAGCGGATGGTTCGCACGGTGCTCGAGGGGGGCGGGGCGCCGCCGGGCTGATGGCGTCCCGCAAGGCCCGCACCGCCCCCTCTCCATTGTTGGCGCCATTGTTGCGGCCCCGAAACAGGCCCTCAACAATGGCAGATCGCCCAATAACCGCGTTCCAAGCCGTTCCACCCATTGTTGCGCCTGCGCGCGCACACGCCCATCGCTCTTCGGGCCGCTCGCGGCGGAGGCGCCGCCGGCGTCCCATGTGTCGCAATATCAATATCTTACGTCGCCACGCCCCCGCCGCGAGGTGTCGCGCGGGCCCCATTGTTGGGGGTCCCGGAGCGTGTTCGGCCCCCAACAATGGGGGCGATAGCCACTATCTCGATTGTCCCGATTGTCTCGACCAACGAACCCGGGTAGCCGCCGCGCCAGCCGCGGGACTTGCGGAGGGGGCCGGAACGGGATATACTTGGGGTGTGGCGTGGGGGTATCCAGGGAGGGATGCTCAGGATACGGCGGGGTTGGGAGAGTGGCCCGGCGGATGCGTCGGCGCGGCGGCGCTGCGTCCTGCCCACGGAGCAGGCGAGATGTCGGTTAGCGAGGAAGAACTCAAGAAGGCGATAGGGGACTACATGGCCCGGGCAGGCGGCGTGGCGCCGGCCTGGTACGTCGGGACGAGTCGGCACCCGCGCAGGCGGCTCTTCGACGAGCATCGCGTGGCGCGGGAGGGCGGCTGGTGGATGTTCAAGCGCGCCGCCTCGCCCGCCGTCGCCCACGACGTAAAGGACCACTTCGTCCGCGTGGTCGGCACGGACGGCTGGGCGGATGGCGGAGAGTCCGAGGCCGACTACGTGTACGCCTACCGGAAGAACGCGGAGACGTGTCCGTGAGGCGCGCGTCCTACGGGTCGGCGGCGCCAGCACCTCCTGCCGGGGAATCGGGCGACGGCGCGAGGTGTCCGAGTTCGCTGAGCAATCGCGGCGTCATCCAGCATAGATGGTCCTCGCGCTCTCCAGGATGCTGGCTGCGTCCTTTCATCCTCCTTTCATGGCATTCTACGTAGTTTCTGTTGCGGAAAGCCGAATTCGCCGAACTCGGGCCGTGCTCGGAAGCCAAAGACTGGCTGAAGCCAGGACTCCGAACGCGTTCGTTCCTCGTTTGGAGTCCTGCCTTCAGGCAGTCTTGGCTTTCCGCAACAGAAACTACGTAGGGTTTAGCAGCATTGTCAAGCCTCAGGGCATCAGAGCACTACTCGAGCGCCGGGCGGACGGGGCGGCCCAGGGCCTGGGCCGGGGCGTCCTCGTAGGCGCCGAGGAACTCGCTGTTGCAGTCGAGCCAGAGCGTGATGCGGTGGAAGTCCTCGGGTGAGAGCTTGGTGCCGTGGTGGGCCTCGGTGAGGTACTTCATCAGGGGCGCGGCCTTCGCGCCGAACTGCCCGGCAATGCTGCGGGAGCCGCCGTGGACGCCGCCGTTGAACGAGCCGTTCGTGACGTGGAAGTAGAAGCCATACTTGGCGGCAAGGGCGTTGTAGGATTGTGTGAACTGGCCGGCGACGGCGCCGTCGAGGGCGATGGCCTTCTTCTCCTTGTGGCAGGCGACGCAGGCGCGGTCGAGGGCGGGCTGGACCAGGCGCGGGTAGTTGAAGGGGTTGGAGCCCTCGACGTCGGGCGTGATGGGTGAGGGGGCGCGGCGAAGCGCCAGGGCAACGCGGGGCAGAGACGCCCCGCCCACAGGGTTGGTGGCGCTCTTGCGTTCGTGGCAGCCCTGGCATGTGAGGCGTTCGCCGGGGTGGACGTAGGTGACTGAGCGCATGGACTGAATGGCGAGGCCGCGCTCGTCGAGGGCCTGGAAGTAAATGGGCTTGCCCACGGGGGCCTCGAAGAAGGCGGAGCCGTCGGCCTCGACCGGCACGGTGCCGAGGACGGCGCGGGCATTGGTCTGCTGGGCGACGCCAATGCGAGGGACGTTAGGCGGGGCCGTGGACTTGGGAAGGAGCTGGATGATGCGGAGGGCTGTGACCTTAGTGTCAGCGGGCCAAGCAAAGTCGCTGTCGTAGACGTTCATCACGGCGATGGTGGCGGGCCGGGCGTTCACAGCACCCTCACCCCACCCTCTCCCCGAGGGAGAGGGAGAAGAGGAAGGCCGCTGGGCGACACGGGTGCGGGCGGTCTGGGTCGTCGGGTCGGGGATGAGGGGGGGAGTTGGCCGCGGGCGGAGGGGGATGGGGTCGGAGCAGGAGATCGCGGGGTCGCGGTAGATGAGTTCCTTGTTGCCGAAGCGGTCGAGCCAGTAGATGCCGCGGTTCTTCGCGTCGGCGTCGTAGACGGCCAGGTAGTCGTCCTCGCTCAGGGGCCAGGGGGTGGCGTATTGCATGTATCGGGCGATGGGGCGTCCCTCGGATTCGGGGAACGGGCAGTCGGGGGTGAGGCGTTCGAGCTGGCTCATCGCCCCGTCGTCGGGCAGGCGGTGGTCAATGAGGACGAGCGAGCCGTAGGCGTGGCCGTGGTGGGCGCCGGTGACGGCGACGAACTTGTGGGAGTTTGGCACGGCCCGGATGTTCATCTCCATCCATGGCCGCCCCTCGCGGCGGACGGGGTAGTTGCCGTGGAAGGCCCGGGGGTCGCGCCCGTCGGGATACGACAGCCAGATGTGGTGGGCGATGTTCGTGTCGCGGTCCACGTAGTCCCAGCGGCTGTAGACGAGCATGCCGTCGTTGGTCACGCTGGGGTGCCACTCGTGAGTTTCGTGGTAGGAGAGGGGCTGAATATCCGAGCCGTCCGCCTCCATCGAGAAGATGGTGTAGACGGGGCAGTGGCGTCCGCAGCGGAGGTATCCGCCGCGGCGCTCGGAGACGAAGGCCACGCGGCCGCTGGGGAGGAAGCAGGGGTCGAAATCGTCTGGCGAGCCGTCCGTGAGTTGCACAAGGCCGCTGCCGTCGCTGTTGCAGCGGAAGATGTGGTAGCTGATCTCCGGCCCCCAGAGATAGGTTTCCTTGCCGCCCGACTTGGCGAAGGCCGTGGCCTGGGAGTAGGCGAAGAGGAGGGTCTTGCCGTCGAAGGAAAGCTCGGGCGAGAGGAAGGCGCCGCCTTCGAGCTTCTGGCCGGCGAGGCGGCCCTTCCCGACTGTGGCGTTCTCGAGCAGGTTGACGAGCCTCGGGCTGCCGCCGAACGGGTCGTGCAGCACGAAGAGTCCGCCGCCCGGCCGCGCATTACAGCCATAGAACTGGTCGCACATGTGGAACACGCCGGCGGCGTCGTGGCGCTTGATGAACAGCAGCTTGTCGAAGTCCAGCAGCGGGTTGGCGAAGGCGATGGCGCGCTTGGCGCGACGAACCTCGAGGTACAGCTCGCGGCGCGCCGCATCGGGCGCGTTGCCCACCTTTTCCAGCGCCGCGAGCCGCTCGTCGAGCTTGGCAAGCCCAGCCTGCGAAGCAGCGAAGCGCGTGGCGAGCCGCTTGGCCCGCTCGACCTCGTCGCGGATGTGTGCGATGGAGAATGCCGCGGCGCTGGCCGCGGCCTGCGGTGCGGCTGGCACAGTCGCCGTGTCCTGCCCCTCGGGCAGGGTGCCGGGATAGGAGTAGATGCCCACGCTCTTCTGGTCGGCAGGCTTCTTGAGGGCGATGTTCTTGTCAGGCGCGTCCGCGGGGTAGACCTCGATTTCGTCGAGGGCGAATGAGAGGCGGCCGACGATGTCGAGGCGGACGACGCGCGCGGCTGCCCCCTTGTCCTTGAGGGCGATGACGAGCGGTTTGCCCTCCTTGACGCCGCCGAACGCCGTGCCGTCGTGCTGGTAGACCACCTGGAGGTCTTTGGCATCTGGCGACGGCTTGTCGGCCACGAGGAGGCGGATGTTGCGGGTCCGGGCGGCCGTGTTGCGGTCGGTGCGGTTGAAGACGACCACGCGGTCGAGCTTCACCACCTCGCCCAGGTCTACCTGCCACCACGGGTCGGTCTCACCGCTAGCCGTGTGGAAGCCCCAGCGGCCGTTCTTCACGCCGTCCACGCCGCCGCTCGCATCCTGCTGGGTGGTCACAGCGGCCGCGTGTGGCACAGCCGCCCCTTCGGCTTTGCTCAGGGCAGGCCCCGGCTGTGCGGATCGGGCGGAGGCGGGGGCAAAGCGAGCGGACTGAGCGATCCAGTCGGCTTCGACGAGCGGCTGCATCGTGTTGGCCGGCTCCGCGCCCGACCCGGGCCAGGCAAGCAACGCGACGATGCTGGGTACGAGAGCAACCAGGCGGGAAGCCGTGCCCATCTCTCGCTCTCCTTGACGACACGAAGCGTCCGATGCCATCATTATGGCGAATGGCGTGAAGATAAGGGCATTCTGCCTGAAGGCAGGACTCCGAACGAGTTGGCAACCTGTTGGGAGTCCTGCCTTTAGGCAGTCTTCATCTTCTCTCCTGAGCCCCGCAGCGCCCTTATCTTCACGCCATTCATGATTATGGCCCCACCTTGGCCGGATTGCAAGTGCGCAGCCGCTGCGCTACGATGAGGTGACCCTCTACAAAGGAGAGCCAACCGATGGGTGGAACGACTCTCGTGGTGACGGCGTGGGTCGCCGTGGTGTCGCTCGGCGGGGAGGGGGAGCGGCCGAGCGAAGCGGCGCGGCGCGAGATTCTCGCCAGCTTCCCGAAAAGCATCCTGAGCACGACGCCCGAGGACGCGATGCTGCTGCGCATCCTGGTCGAGACGCGCAAGGCGCAGCGTGGCGTCGAGGTCGGCTCCTACGTCGGCTTCGGCGCCTGCAACATGGGCATCGCCTTCGAGCGCACCGGCGGCCACCTCACTACCATCGAGATTGACCCCGCGACCGCCGACCGCTGCCGCGAGAACATCCGGAGGATGGGGCTGGAGAAGAGCGTCGCGTGCGTGACGGGCGACGCGCTAAAGGTGCTGCCCATGCTCGAAGGGCAGTTCGACTTCGTCTTCATTGATGCCGCGAAGAACGATTACTTCAAGTACCTGAAAGCCATCGAGCCGAAGCTCAAGGCCGGCGCCGTCGTCGTCGCCGACAACACCATTCAGTCGGCGGGCGCGATGCGCGACTTCCTCGACTACCTGGCCACCAGCCCGAACTACGAAACGGTCACCGTGCGCGCCTCGGACGCGAAGAAGGACGGCATGACCATCGCCGTCAAGCTCCGCTGAGCTGGCGCTTGCGGCGGCCCCGCGGGGCGGGTAGAATCCCAGGGTCAGCCGTGGTCTCTCCAGGCATTCTTCCAGGGGGTCGCGCCCGTGCCCGAGGAACGCCCGAGCATCGTGCTGTTCATGGTGGACCAGCTCTCGGCGAAGTGGCTCGAGGGCGAGAGCAAGAGGTGCTGCCCCACGCCGCACATAGACGCCCTCCGCGCCCGCGGCGTGTCGTTCAGCCAGTGCATCGTGAGCAACCCCATCTGCATGGCCGCGCGCGCCACCATCGCCACGGGCCTGACCACCCGCGGCCACGGCGTGCTCCAGAACGGCTATGAGCTCGACCCCACACTCCCGACGTTCATGCAACTGCTCCGCCAGCGCCGCTGGCGCACGGGCGCCTTCGGAAAGCTCCACCTCATCCCCCACTTCCGCACGGTCTACCCCGACTACAAGCCCTACGGCTTCGACTTCGTCTCCTGCACCGAGGACCCGAGGGCGGGCGAGTGGCTCGACTGGATTGAGGAGCGGCATCCGAGCCTCTACGACACGGCCTTGGCGACGATCTGGGCGACGGGGATTCCCGAGCTGGCGCGCTACGGCAAACGGGGCGTTGACCTCGCCGCCCGCATCCGCGACATCCGCGCCCGCTTCCCCTGGGCCTCCGAGAGCTTCCCCAAGAGCTGCCCCGGCTACTACACCCTCCCCTTCCCCGAGGAGGTGTCCCAGACCGCCTGGATCACCCAGCGGGCCATCGAGTTCCTCGACCGCTTCGCCCCGCACATGCCCGTGTTCGCCCACGTGAGCTACGTGCAGCCCCACAGCCCCTCGTGCCCGCCCGAGGAGCACATGGAGCGGATTGACCCCCGCTACATCCCCGCCCCCGTGCCGCCGGAGTGGGCCGCCGAGGGCCAGCCGCCCGAGTGCTTCGCCGCCAGCGAGGGCGCGGTGTCGCATCTTCATTTGGCACTTGGCGGCAAAGTGCGAAATGAAGATGCGACACCCGACGACTGGCACGCGCGCCGCCACTACTACTTCGCCGACCTCACGCACCTGGACGACCAGCTCGGCAAGCTCCTCGCCGCACTCGGCCAGATGGGCCGCCGCGACAAGACCTACGTCCTCCTCCTATCAGACCACGGCGAACTCCTCCTCGACCACGGCTTCACGGGCAAGGGCGAGCGCCACTACGACGCCTGCGTCCGCGTCCCCCTCATCATCGCCGGGCCGGGCCTCAAGGCCGGCTCGACCGTGGATGCGCTGGTGCAGCTTGAGGACATCTGTCCCACGATCCTCGACATGGCCGGCGCGCCATACCCGGAGGCGCCAGTGCTGGGGCCGTACCATCAGGGGCCGAAGCCGCGGCCACTCCCCGGCCGCTCACTCCTGCCCCTGGCCCGCGGCGGAGCCGTCCCCCGCGACTGGCGCGACGCCGCCTATGTCGAGAGCTTCAACAACATCACCAGCAGCGACACCGCCTGCTGGGCGCGCACCATCCGCACCAGCGAGTGGCGCTACACCGTCTACCCCGGCGGCAAGGGCGAACAGCTCTTCCGCCTGCGCGAGGACCCCAACGAGACCCGGAACCTGGCCTTCGACCCCCGCTTCGCCAGCGCGCGCACCCGCCTCCGCGACCGCCTGATGGAGCTGATGGTCCTCCAGGACTACCCTCACCCGCCCCGCAGCCGCTTCGCGCTGGGCGTGCATTGACGGCCCCTTGCCCCACTCGTCCTCGTCCCTCGTCCGTCGTCCTCGTCCTCGCGCTTCTCCTCTCCGGCGGGGGATCGAGGACGGAGGACGAGGACGAGGGACGAGGACGATGTTGAACCCAAGCCGCCGCCAGGACTGGGGCCATGCGCGGGGCCGATGTTCTTTTGACACGGCGCTCCCTTTGTGCGTATAATTACAAACCTGTTAGGAAACTCGACGGGCGACCAGAGCTTTGGAGATGCAAATGAGAACGCGGGTCTGGGGATTGGTCCTGGGAGGCATCGTCGCCGCGCTCGGCTGCACCGGCTGCGGCACTTACCTGCGCAACAGGGGCAACGATGCGCTGGACATGTGGGACGTGGGGATCTCGGTCTCGTCGAGGCCCTGCTTGGCGTTTCTCCCCGCGGACTACATGAATGTGACCCCTATCGGCTTCTCCCGCATCGAGGGGAAGTACCACGGCATCTACAAGCGGCAGTTCGGCACCTGGAAGCTCAGTGACAACGTTTGGGGCGTGGTCACCTGCGGCAGCCAGACCCTCACGATTGGCGAGTTCGACCCCAACGACCCGAACCAGTTCCCCGCCCAGGAGATTGCGGCGCTGAAGGCGGCAAACAAGCCCCTGCCCACCGCGCCCCGCCGCTACAACACGGGCCTCGTGCGCGTGGCCTGCCGAGGCGGCGAGCCGCCCTACCCCGACTGGTTCTCATGACGCCGCAACATCCACATAGGCTGGTTCGGCCTATGGACATCTATGCATATTGCCGAGATCGGCGACTTCCTCCTCGGCTGGTTCGGCTTCGACATCAAGAAGGACGACCTCAAGCCCGCCGCTCCCCAGGCGACGCCTGAGAAGAAGTGACGACCCATCCCCAGCACCCTTTCCCGCCGCGGACCGGAGCGACGCCTGTGCCGCCGACCGTCTATGGACTCTGCGAGAACTGCAAGCAGCACTCGCCGGCGACGCACTTCGTCCGCGACGGCAAGGTCTTCATCCGCAAGGTCTGCCCCACCTGCGGCCCAGGCGAGCGCCTCGTGAGCAGCGACGCCGCCGTCTGGCAGCGCAAGCGCGACCTCTGGCACTACGACCCCGAGAAGATCGGCCCCTGCGCTATCAACTGTCTCGAGTGCGCCCACGCTCACCACCCGCGGATGGTCTTCCTCGACGTGACCAACCGCTGCAATATGAACTGCCCCATCTGCATCAACAACACGCCCAGCATGGGCTTCCTCTTCGAGCCGCCGCTCGACTACTTCGACAAAGTGCTCGCCGGCCTCGCCGCGATGGACCCGCCGCCCACCGTCCAGCTCTTCGGCGGCGAGCCAACCGTCCGGAAGGACCTCTTCGACATCATCGCCCTGTGCAACAAGCGCGGCCTGCGGGTCCGCATCGTCACCAACGGCCTGAAGCTGGCCGACCCCGACTACTGCAAGCGGCTTTGCGACGCCAAGGTGCCCGTGCTGCTGGCCTTCGACGGCCCCGACCCGGAAATCTACGAGCGCCTCCGCAAGAACCCAGGCGCACTCGAGAAGAAGCTCAAAGCCCTCGAAAACCTCAAGCGCTTCAGCAGCCGCAAGAACACCATCATGGTCTGCGTCGCACGCAAGATCAACGATCGCCACATGGGCGGCCTCATCCGCTTCTGCCACGACAACCGCCGCTTCATCACCGCTCTCCACCTCATCCCTCTCACCGAGACCTGGAAGGAAGGGGAGTTCGAGACCGACGTCAACACCACCATCGAGGACGTGGAGCACATCATTGACGACGCCATCCCCGATGAGAAGGTGGACTTCGTGCCGGCCGGCCTGGGCTACAAGCTCGACATTCTCACCCGCTTCTTCACCTCCACCCGCCTCACCTTCGGCGGGGTGCACCCCAACTGCGAGTCCATGACGCTGCTCCTCTCGGATGGCGAGCGCTACCACGCGCTGAGCCACTACCTGAAGCGGCCCCTGCACGAGGTGGCGGAGGAAATTGTCACCCTGGCCGAGCGGCTGGGGCCTGGGCTTGAGAAGCTCGACCCGAAGCGCCTCTGGCAGCGCCTGCGCGGGCAGTGGCGCGTTGTCCGCGCCGCCTGGAGGCCGGTCCGCCGCTCGCTCGATTTCCGCCGCATCTTGCGCGGCCGACCCTTCTTCGCCGTGCTACGCATCCTCGCCGCCCTGGCCATCGGTCGCAAGGGCAAGGACGTGCTCCGCCGCCACACCCGCGTCCAGGACGCCCTCCGCATGATCGTCCTGCCCTTCGAGGAGTACCACTCGATTGATGGCTCGCGGCTGCGCAACTGCACGGCCGGCTTCGCCTTCGAGGACCCCGACACCGGCGAGGTGCGGACCATTCCCGTGTGCTCCTTTTCGCTCTACAAGAACGACGTCCAGCGGAAGCTGGCTGCGAAGTACGGTTCCACCGCTCCCCGTAACGAACCCGCCGCATGCCCCGTCTAAGAGAGCATACGCGGCGCCATTGCCCAGGAGGCAATTCACGTGGCCTTCCAAGACGAAGTATCCGACCTCTGTCAGGCGTGCTGCGACCTCGCCAAGGGCGTCACCATCGAGACCGTGCGCAACTTCGTCGTCGGCGTCGAGCGCAAGGTCCCCCTCCACGACGGCAGCCAGGTCACATACGTGAACTTCGACAACGCGGCCACCACCCCGCCACTCGACAGCGTGCTCAAGTGCTCGCAGATGTTCCTCGAGTGGTACGGCAGCGTCCACCGCGGCAGCGGCCTCAAGGCCCAAATCTCCACCCACGCCTTCGAGCGCTGCCGCGAGGTCGTCGCCGAGTTCATCGGGGCCGACCTCGGCTACCACACGGTGATCTTCACCCAGAACGCCACCCACGCGCTCAACAAGCTGGCGATGCACCTCGCCCCTCCGCCCGACAAAGTGATCCTCACCACCGTGATGGAGCACCATTCCAACATGCTCCCCTGGCGCAAGCTCGGCTGCGAAGTCCACTACGTCCGCGTCATACGCGAGAATGGCAAGCTGGACATGGCCGACCTTGAGGACCATCTTCGGCGCTACGCCGGCCGCATCGCCGTCGTCACCGTCAGCGGCGCCTCCAACGTCACGGGCATCATCCCCCCTATCCGCCGCATCGCCCGCCTCGCCCACGAGGCAGGCGCCCAGATGGTGGTGGACGCCACGCAGCTCATCCCCCACCGCCCCTTCAAGATGGGCGCGCCCGACGACCCGGAGCGGATCGACTTCATCGCCTTCAGCGGCCACAAGATGTACGCCCCCTTCGGCGCAGGAGTCCTCGCTGGCCCCAAGACAGCCTTCGAGGAGCGCGACCCCGACTACGTGGGCGGCGGAACCGTCCACGCCGTCACCATGGACGAGGTCCACTGGGCCCCCCTGCCCGACAAGGAGGAGGCCGGCACCCCCAACGTCCTCGGCTGCCTCGCCATCGGCTGTGTCGTCAAGGTCCTCGAGTCCATCGGCATGGACAACGTGGCCGAGCACGAGCGCGTACTCACTCGCCGCGCCCTGGAGAAGCTCCAGCGGATTGATGGCCTGACCCTCTACGGCCTGAAGGACCCCGAGGTGCGGGAGGACCGCCTGGGCGTCATCACCATGAACTCCCGCGCCTACAGCCACGGCCAATCCGCCGCCATCCTGGGCCACGAGTGGGGCATCGGCGTCCGCAACGGCTGCTTCTGCGCCCAGCCCTACGTCCGTGAGCTCCTCGGCATCACCGACGCCGAGATGCACGACATCGTCGCCCGCCTCTCCGCCGGCGACCACGCCACCGTCCCCGGCATGGTCCGCTTCAGCTTTGGCGTCTACAACACCCCCGACGAGGTGGACTACGCCGTCGAAGCCGTCCGCGCCGTCCTCGCCCACGGCCCCAAGGCCCGCTACATCCTCGACCCCCAGCACATGGAATACGTCCCCGAAACCCCCGCCGTCTGCGTCCACGACCTCCTGCCGATCTGACGCGCATGGGAGAGTGGACTGCCACGCAATGTGAGTTGCGTGAGAGCGCCTGGCCCACTGATCACGCCGGACCTGGTGATGCTGCGCCCTGACGCCTGCAACGGGGTTCCCCGCTCGGCCCTGGTTTGTGACACGAGTCGCATTGTGCCACTGGAAATCAAGAAGCTGGAGCACTGCTGCCCAAGACGATCACGTTTCCAGTTTCTGCCCCGTTATTCGATGGTTCTACGAGACTGTAGCATCGTTACAATGCCCGTGCTGGGGCTCGCACGCCCAAGCAAGGCCTGGGCGTGGGGTCCGCAGCAGAGGCCCCTCAGGCATCGCACGCCGCCGTGTCGGGATAGCGGAAGAGCTTGCCTTGGTAGTTGCGAAGGAGCACGTCGGTGCCGTCGCGTCCCGCGAAGTAGGCGGGGAGGAGGGGGATCTTGCCGCCGCCGCCGGGGGCGTCTATCACATAGGTCGGCACGGCGTAGCCGGTGGTGTGGCCGCGGAGGCCCTGGATGATTTCGAGGCCCGTCTCGACCGGGGTGCGGAAGTGCGCGCTGCCGGGAATGGGGTCGCACTGGTAGAGGTAGTAGGGGCGCACGCGGACCTTCATCAGGCCCTGCATGAGCCGCTTCATCGTCTCCACGTCGTCGTTCACCCCAGCCAGGAGCACGGTCTGGCTGCCGAGCGGGATGCCGGCGTCGGCCAGCCGCGTGCAGGCGAGCGTGGCCTCGGGCGTCAGCTCGTCGGGATGGGTGAAGTGCAGGCTCATCCAGAGCGGGTGGTACTTGCGGAGCACGCGGATGAGGGCCGGGGTGATGCGCTGCGGGAGGACGGCGGGCGTCTTGGTGCCCAGGCGGATGATCTCGACGTGCTCAATGGCCCGCAAGCGGGCGAGGAGCCAGTCGAGCCGCTCGTCGGAGAGCGTGAGGGGGTCGCCGCCGGAGACCAACACGTCGCGCACTTGGCGCGTGCGGGCCACGTAGGCGAGGGCCTGCTCCCACTGTGCTGTGTCGTAGGGCGGCCCGGCCCTGTGGCCCACCATCCGCGAGCGGGTGCAGAAGCGGCAATAGGCCGAGCAGAACTTGGTGACGAGGAAGAGCACGCGGTCAGGGTAGCGGTGGACGAGGCACTCGACGGGGCTCTGGTTGTCCTCGCCCAGGGGGTCGCCCTCCTCGCCTGGGGAGCGGACGAGTTCGGCCTCGTTGGGGATGATCGTGCGGCGGAGGGGCTGGGCCGCGTCGTCGGGGTCCAGCAGGCTCATGTAGTAGGGCGTGATGGCCGCAGGGAGGAGGTGGTCCGGGCGGGCGAGTGCATTGCATTCGGCGTCGGAGAGGCGCAGGACGCGCTCGATGCCCTCGAGGTCCGTGATGCGGTTGCGCACCTGCCAGGTCCAGTCGCACCATTCGGCGTTTGTGGCCTCGGGGTAGAAGCGGCGGCGGAAGGCGCGCGAGCGCGCGCTGATGCGGGATTGCGGGACAATCGACTCGGGCGGGGGCGCAACGGCGACTGCGGACTCAGACGCGGAGAGAGGATGCTGGGCCTTCGCTTGGTTCCACCGGGCCGAATCCAGTTCACGGGCCTCAGCAGGCGGGGCCAGCACCCCGGTGGTACTCCCCGGAGGTTCAGCGTCTTCGACGCTCATGCACTTCGCTCCTAACAAGAGGAATGGGCGCGGCGACGCAGGGCCGCTTGCGTGCCCAATCCTACCACGTTTCGCCCTGCAACGCAAGCGCTTTCCTGCGGCAGGCAGGGTGCAGCAACGCACTTGCGCGGCTGGGCACCCAACAAGATGGGGGCTGGCTGCGTGCTATCCCCTGCATCTTGGGGGATGCCCTCGCTTGCTAATGTGTACCCGTTTCCGCCCCAAATGTCAATAGGAAAAATCGCGTCTTTCCACAAAAAAATTCACGCGCGGCGCCTGGAGGCCAGGCGCACGGCAACCCGGCCAGTTGGGGTTGACAAGCGCCGCACGGTTGGTATCCTACTGTCAGGCGCGGACCCTGGCCGATTCGGCCCGCGCGAGACAGGAGGACCGATGAAAGCCACGGAATGCCCAAAGTGCAAGACCGCGCTTGCCCGCCGAGGACAGTTCTGCCTGAACTGCGGCCTCGACCTCTACGCGGAGGGGCTGCGGCACCGTCCCATCCCCTGGTTCCGGATCATCGCCGCCCCGGCCGTCGTCGCCGGTGTCCTGGCCGTGCTCATCATTGGCCCGTGCAAGAGCGAGACCGCCCCAGAGGTCCAGGTGGTCGTCGAGCAGACAGGGGAACTCGTCCGCCTCCTTCGCGACAAGGACTACGGGCAGGTGGTGTCGCGGTTCCTTCGGGCGAACACGGCGCGCTTCGAGGATGCGGAGGAGCTATTGCGCCAGTGCGCGCGCGGCGCCGGCGCCCAGGGGCTCAAGAACGCGCAGTCCCAGGGCTTCCGCAACCTCGACGAGGCGCTCGCCTACGTGCGCAAGCACGGCACGAAGCACCCCGAGTACACCGCGAGATTGCTCTACACGATCGTGTCGCACCCAGAGCCAAATCCCTGGCTCTCGGCGCAACGGACCGCGCGGTTCTTCGAGTGGAGACTCGAGCAGGCATTCGGCGACGCCGATCTTGCCAAGGCCCAGGTGGTCCCGGGCGACGCCCGCTGGGAGGGCGGCATGTTGGCCGTCGGGGTGCAGTACCCGGAACCCGTCCTGCCCTTCCTCGGAATCCCCGACCCCAGCGTCTTGCGTTGGCGCCTGGCCGGCAGCGGCTGGGCCGGGTGTGGCAGACAAGGCGCCGTGCTGGACTTCGACGCCCACGACGAGTTGGCCGAGCTGCTCGACCTCCTCAAGCGCCTCCCCGCCGAATAGCGCGCAAAGCCCCGCCGGCTGCTCAAGCGGGCAGCGCGGCGGGGCTTCGGGTTCGCTCTCAGCGGCGGGCGACTCAGGCCGCTCGGCTCACTTGGTCGCCAGATCCTCGTCCGTATGGAAGAGGTGCGAGGCTGGGACGATCTGCTCCTTGCCACCAATGGTCCAGTAGAGCTTCGCGGGGTCCTTGTCGTCCTTCTCCAGGCTCTGGCCCTGGAAGTACTCGACGACGATGCGGTGGTAGCCCGGGGTCAGGGTGACGGTGGCCCTGCGGTGGGAGTCGGGGCTCTTCTCCCAGCAGGCCTTCCAGGAGTCGATCAGCTTCGAGCCGTCAACGAACAGGCAGGCGCCGTCGTCCATCCACAGCTCGAAGCCCACCTCTGCTGGGCCACCCGCCGGCGCCGGCTCGATGTTGATGTAGCCGACCCAGCGGATGCTGAACCAGCCGTTGCGGATGAACTGGTGGTTGATCAGCGGCTCGACCCGGCTGTAGGAGTACGTCGTGAAGGTCCAGTCCATCGGGTCTGAACTCGGCTTGCTCTGGCTGTCCGGCCAGGTGCCGCCCCAGAACTGAGGATCCTGGTAGTAGTGGGCGACGAGCCCTTCCCTGTACTCCTGCGGGCCGCCCGCCAAGGCGAGCGACACCATGCCCACAACCATCACAACCACTGCCAGTCTCTTCATCCCTGCGTCTCCTGTCTCTTGGGCGCACCGGCACCGTGCCCGAGGGAA